>JAZRLX010000174.1:0-4825 GCA_045647085.1 Pilosibacter sp. | reverse complement strand
AACGGTCTCCAGCTTCTCCGGAAGTTCTTTTAATACATCTTTCTTTAAACGTCTCATAAGGAACGGTCCGGTCATCTTTCTCAGCATAGAAAGAGCATACTGGTCTCCGTCTCTTACGATCGGTGTTTCAAACATCTTTTTGAATTTCTGGGATGTGAATAAAAATCCCGGCATCAGATAATCAAAAATGCTCCAAAGTTCACCCAGATGGTTTTCAATCGGAGTACCTGTCAGGGCAAATTTTGTCTTTGCATTGATCGCTTTTACCGCTTTCGCTGCCTGTGTGACTGCATTTTTAATGTACTGTGCCTCATCGATGATCTGGAATCGGAACGGATGATCCAGATAATATCCAAGATCTCGTTTTAGTAAATCATAAGATGTGATGAGAACGTCCACCCCTGCAAAATTTTCTTTCTGCAGACTCTTCAACATTTCCTCACGCTCTGCCTGATTTCCTGCCATCGTCTGAACCGTAAGTTCCGGAGCAAACGTATGGATCTCATTTTCCCAGTTGTATACAAGAGACGCCGGACATACGATCAGTGACACGCCACCGGATCTCTTCTTCTCATCCAGGAGAAGTGCAATGATCTGAATGGTCTTACCAAGACCCATCTCATCTGCTAGAATTCCGCCAAATCCGTAAGCGTCCAGGCTCTTCAGCCATCGATAACCAACCTTCTGGTAACTTCTGAGCACAGAAACCAGACGTTCCGGGATCTCATATGCACTGTCCTCAACATCTTTCATGCCGCGAACCACAGCTTTAAACAACTGGTCACGGTAGAAGCTGACACTTCGGTCTTCTTTCAGTGCAGCATCCAGGTACATTGCCCTGTACATCGGAACTTTCATCGTCTCCGCTGCTGCAAATTCTTTCTCCACGCCAAGGCTCTGAGCCAGCTTCGACATAGTCAGAAGTCCATCGTCGTCCAAGGTCAGGAAATCTCCATTTTTCATGCGATAGAATTTCTTTTTCGCCTGATATTCTGCCAGAATTGCAAACAGCTCTTCTTTCGGAATTCCCCCTGTATCCACATCCAGCTCGAGCCAGCCTTCGGTCGCACGCACGCGTACAGCCACATTGGTCGGAGGAAGAACGCGGATCTTCTTAAATGATTCCGAAATGAATACCTCACCCAGTTCCATAAAACGAGACATTCCGCCTGACACCAGCTGATAAACCGCTTCATCGTCGCCTCGGATGACCATGTTTTTCGTTTCTTCTTCGGTAAATTTAAAATACCGCATGATCAACTGACTGACACGGAACTCACCAGGAACGTCACGACAGATCTCTCTCGGAACATTTTCATCTTCCAATGGATGGAAGGAATAATCTCCGTAGGAAAGCTCCGGTCGTAAAGTCACTTCTTTCGGACCATTGCTGTCGAAATAGAAGTTTACCTTCAGCTCCTGCGGACGATAGCTTTCCAGATCCATATCTTTTATATTTAATAATTTTAATGCTTCTAATTTCTTCAGGACACGCTCATAAAACAAAGGCATATCCCTGTCATTGATGAGGACTTCACGCTCTGCGTCTGTACCCATGACCATATACTCCATCAACACCTGAAGTGCCTGAGTATATTCCTCATCGCATCGATACATCGCCTGATCATCTGCGATAAACAGACATTTCTCACCCGGAAATGCCATAATTTCTTTCGGCATGGTCAGTTTCACGCCGTCTTTACCGGTCTTTTCAACCACCATCTCAAAACGTGGATTTTCACGTTTGATGGTCAGATTGCGCTTCACCTTCCAAGGATCCTCGCACTCGATCTCTTTTCCTTCCATAATGGAAAAGAATCGTTCTCTGCCTGCTTTTCCGAGAGCCAGTTCACCCAGTACCGGCTGCATTTCTAAAGAGCTTCTGCGGAACTGAGAATAATGCTCGCGATAAGTACCGACCATTTCCAGTACCAACAATACCAGCGGACGACAGCTTTCCTCAAATGCGTCCAGATTGTGATGGAAGGAAAGTCCTTTTCCATACTCCACAAGACGCTCAAACTCTACCGCCTGAGCAAATGTCACCAGATCCTTTACCTGGAGTAATTTCTCTTTTCCGATAAAAAAGCGTACTTTAATCTGGTCTCTGGATAACAAAAGCCTTGGAACAAGGCGCACTCTGCCCTCTTCCCCGGCTCCCATGATCCGACTCACTTCTCGGTTTGTATATTCTCTGACCATAAAGCGGATCTTCTGGGATGTGGATACCGGACGAAGATTTTTCTCCCTGTCTTTTTTCATGTGTTCTGCCAAAAGAGCCTGTCCATGAACACAAAGATCACTGACATCCACAATATTACCACAGCCGACGGAACAATCTCTGATCCGTCTTCCGCTCTCATCTACATGCGAACAAGAGTAGTCAAGAATCTGACTACCCTTGCGCATAATACGAACGCGGTATCGCTTTCCGCAATCCGTTACTGTTCCTCTGATTTCCGTTTCACTTTTCCAGAAAGTGTCTGATGAAAGTCCGTATACCTCCATAATTGCCTCCATTTCTGTAAAGTTCCACCTCGCGACGCCAAGCGTTCACGATTGTTTATCTTTTCGAAGTTCTTACATTCTCTCCGGTGCGTCGAAACCTAAGAGATCGATACATGTAAGAAGTACGCTTCTTGTAAGAGTTACGAGACCGATGTAGCCGGCCTGTTTCTTCTTATCCTCTTCTGCAATGATTCTTGTCTCATGGTAGAAGTGGTTCAGTGCATTTGCAAGTTCGAAGATGTATGCACAGATCTTATGCGGTGCAAGATCCTCGAAGCTTCCTAACATAACCTCGCTGAATCTGGAGAGAGCTAACATTAATGTCTTCTCCGGCTCTCCGGACGGTGCAAGAATTGTTGTATCAGCAGCAACCTCACAAGTATCCTCATATTTCTTAAGGATGGAATTGATACGAGCGATTGTGTACAGTACATACGGACCTGTGTTTCCTTCGAAGGAAATGAAACGGTCGATATCAAATACATAATCCTTTGTTGCCTGGTTGGAAAGATCACCATACTTTAATGCAGCCAGACCTACGATCTTCGCTGTCTCTTTTGCTTCTTCTTCAGAAACAGTACGGTTTTCCATAATTCTGTTGTATGCTGCCTCACTGATATCAGCAATGAGGTTCTCAAGACGCATTACGCCGCCTTCTCTTGTCTTGAACGGTTTTCCGTCCTTGCCGTTCATCGTACCGAAGCCAACGAAATCAAGTCTGCAATCCGGACGAACGATGCCTGTCTTCTTCGCAACACGGAATACCTGTGTGAAGTGAAGGTCCTGACGTTTATCTACTACATATACATAGTGATCCGGTTTGAAATCCTGCTCTCTTTCAACGATTGTTGCAAGGTCGGAAGTTGCATATAATGCCGCACCGTCAGACTTTCTAACGATACACGGCGGAAGCTCTTTTGTATCTGTCTCTTCTGCGATATCTACAACAAGGGCACCCTGGCTCTCATATGCAAATCCTCTGTCGATCAGATCCTGGATCATATCCGGGATATACGGCTGAGCATCGCTCTCACCTTTCCAGAGATCAAACTCAACATTGAGGTTGGAATAGTTTTTCTTTAAGTCTTTTAAGGAAACATTCATAATGTGATTCCAGATCGCACGGTACGGTGCATATCCGCTCTGAAGTTTGAATGTTGCCTCCTGTGCGCGCTCTTTGAACGCCTCGTCCACTTTGGACTTTCCGCTGGCTGCCGGATAGATCTCCTCTAACTCAGAGATTGTAAACGGAGCCTCTGTCGGATATTCGCCTGTAAAGCTCTCGTCAAAGTATGGAAGCTCCGGCTTTCTGTCTTTTAATTCCTCGATAATAAGGCCCATCTGGAGACCCCAGTCACCAAGATGAACATCACCGATCACAGTATGTCCAACGAAACGGCCCATACGTTTGATCGCCTCACCGATAACAGCTGCACGAAGATGACCAACGTGAAGCGGTTTTGCAACGTTTGCTCCGCCGTAATCTACAATCACAGTCTTCGGCTCTGCAACCGGATCCATACCCAGCTTCTCGCCGTTTGCCATACCGTTCATGTACTCAGCGAGGAACTCACCGTTTAATTTTAAATTGATGAAGCCCGGCATAACTGCATTGACTTCCTCAAATGTCTTGCTTCCCTGAAGTTTCTCTACCACACCATTCGCGATATCGATCGGTTTCATCTTATATGCTTTTGCTGCTGCCATAGCACCATTACACTGGTACTCGCAGAGGTCCGGACGGTTGGAAAGAGTTACTCTTGCATAAGACTCATCATATCCGCATGCCACAAAAGCCTGCTTCATCTCTTCTGTAATAAGCTCCAGAATCTTCTTCATCTGATTTTCTCCTTGTTTCTATTGCTGTGCTGCTTTGACGAAATCAATTTCCTCATTTTGGCAGCAAAATACTACATTTTCACAGATATAATATTATAGCGCATAGCGGAAGAAAAATCCAGTACTATTCGCATTGAATTGCAAAATTCACGGATGCCATGGCATCTTTACAATATGCATCAGCTCCGATCGCTGCCGCATAGTCTTCTGTCAGGACTGCTCCACCGACCATGATCTTCACTTCCGGTGCTTTTTCACGAAGCTGACGGATCGTCTCCTCCATCGCAGGAACAGTTGTCGTCATCAGCGCACTGAGTCCCACCACCGGAACCCGCTCTGTGATCACACATTCTACGATCTTCTCCGGAGCCACATCGCGGCCAAGATCGATCACATCAAAGCTATAGTTTTCCAAAAGCACCTTCACGATATTCTTTCCGATATCATGAATGTCTCCTTGCACCGTTGCCAGAATTAC
>JAZRLX010000173.1:0-8330 GCA_045647085.1 Pilosibacter sp. | reverse complement strand
CTGGATATTAAGAAACCGAGGGTTGGTATTGTTGGTGAGATTCTCGTCAAGTTCTCTCCGATGGCTAACAACCACATTGTAGATCTGCTTGAGGCGGAAGGTGCAGAGGCCGTTATGCCGGATCTGATGGATTTCCTGCTGTATTGCTTCTATAATAACAACTTCAAGGCTGAGAATCTTGGTACGAAGAAGTCCACTGCTCACTTGAGCAACATGGGAATTTCTCTCCTCGAGTATTTCCGTAAAACTGCTCGTATCGAGCTTGAAAAGAGCAAACACTTCATTCCTCCGGCAAAGATCAAAGATCTGGCTGTGATGGCAAGTGATTTCGTATCGATCGGCAACCAGACTGGTGAAGGCTGGTTCCTGACGGGCGAGATGCTGGAGCTGATCCACAGCGGTGCAGGCAACATTGTTTGTGTACAGCCGTTCGGATGCCTCCCGAACCATATCGTTGGTAAGGGTGTTATCAAGGAACTTCGACACAAGTACCCGCAGGCGAATATCGTGGCCGTGGACTACGATCCGGGTGCCAGCGAGGTAAACCAGCTCAATCGAATCAAGCTGATGCTGGCAACAGCACATAAGAATTTAGAGTAAAATGAAAAACTCCGACAGGTTGATATGGCCTGGCGGAGTTTTTTATCGTGCTTGATTGTACCTTGTACAAGTTAGTTTCTTTGTAAAATTACAATTAGAACTGCTTCTTCGTACTGTTTCCACGAATATCCACATCGATATAGCGTTCAATTTCTTCTCCACGTACTCCAATGTAATATTCGGACAAGTTTGCTGTGGAGCAAGAATGATTCGGGATAACCATAATCTTATCTCCTACTTTCAGATCTGTCGGTCCATCAACATGAATTTTTCCAACTTCCTCAGATAAACTATACATAGTCAATTCCGGATGTCCCTTAATCACGCCATGACCTTTTACAGACGCATTTCCGTGAGCACCCATATCAAGACCGAGGCACTTTGCACCTGCATCACAGATAAACAAATCTTCACGCGGATGAGAAACTACAGATGCAAGCACACATAATGCACATTCATCTTCTGTTGCAGTATTCGTAGACATCTGAATCGCATCGTTGAAAATATAATTGCCCGGGTGATAGATCATCAGATTTTCATCTTCCAGAGAGCCCCAGAATGTCGGAGTTGCACCACTGGAAATAATCGGAAGTTCATAGCCTGCTGAACGAAGTGCATCTGCAGCAATCGCCAGACTTTCCATCTCATCTTTACAATACTGTGGAACATCCGCTTCACAAGAAGCCCCATAAACATGTCCCGGATGAGTAGAAATACCACAAAAATGAAGATTTTTGAATTCCTTTATTGCATCTGCCAGCTCCACTACTTTTTCCGGATCTACACCGAAACGATGAAGACCACTATCTATAATAATCGTGTAATTGACGATTACTCCTGCGGCTTTAGCCCCTTCATTGGTAAGGCGTGCAGAGTCAATTCCGTCGAAACGAACAATAAAATTGCATTTCTTTGCTAATTCAACTACTCGCTTAATTGAAACTTCCGTTGCAACCGGGTATGCATACATGATATTTTCAAATCCCGCTTCACACATTGCCTCTGCCTCATCTAATGTACCACAAAGAAAACCGGTACAGCCATAATCTGCCTGCAGACGAGAAAGTTCCGTACTCTTGTGTGTCTTGATCATCGGCCAAATCTGTTTTCCTGCTTTCGCTGCAGCATCACAATATTTTTTTACATTATGCTCCATAGAATCCAAATTCAAGAGGATTGCAGGAGTCTGAAGTTCATGGATTGTCATAATCGAGCTCCTTTTCATTGAGAAGGTATTTTATGATATCCATTATAAGCACTTGTTTCATAAATTTCAATGTCTTCTGCCGCTGAATGTTTCTTGACACAGACACAATTTTTTTCTAATATGAAGGATAACACTTCATTCAAAATTCTTTTTCAAATCTAAAATTCTATGGAGGTCTATGATGTTAAGAGAAAACATTCTAAAAGAATATCATTTTATTCAAGAGCAGATCGATCAAATTCAAAATGAACTGAATAAACTACCAAATGGGAAATTGTTGATATCCCAAGATGGAAAGTATAGGAAATGGTATGTCAGTGATGGGCATACAAAAGTATATATACCTAAGAAGAATCGTCCTCTTGCAGAGCAACTGGCTCAGAAAAAATATCTGACAAAAAAATTGGAAGGCTTCCTTCGCGAAAAGCAAGCAATAGAGGCATATTTACGGATTCAATCAGAGCATGTAACGTGTCCGGAAGTAACGATACTTTCTGATTCCGAATATACACAATTGCTCTCTTCTTATTTCAAGCCAAATGCATACGAGTTAAGACAATGGGCCAGTGAAGAATACGAAAGAAATCCAAACTATCCGGAGCATCTGATTCATAAGACAAGTTCTGGCATTATGGTTCGTTCTAAGTCTGAAGCGATGATCGAACGCTTTTTGTATACAAACAAAATTCCTTTCCGGTATGAATGTGCACTCAATATTAATCACGTTACATTCTATCCAGATTTCACAATCTTGCATCCGGAGACGAGAAAAATCTACTATTGGGAACATTTCGGACGAATGGATGATATTTCATATGTAGAAAAAGCCTATTCAAAACTTCGGATATATGCTTCTTTAGGCCTAATTCCATCAATTCAATTAATTACAACCTACGAAACCAAGAAACATCCAATAAGTTATGAGGATATTGAGAAGATAGGAGCATTTTATTTTCTGCAATGTACCTGAAGAAGATTCCTCGATAATTTCGGATACAATTTTGCTTTAAAATTTGCTTTAAAATAGAAACTTCAAATCCTATTGTACCTAGATAGAGTAAACTAAATAACCCAGGTACTGAAACCTCCATAAACTTGTACCTCGCCAAAAAATCTGCGCTCCTCAAGTACAATCACATCAAAAATCATCCCAAAAACACTAAAATTGACGGACAATTGTACCTAGAATCAAGAAAATTAATCACCAAGGTACAAGCAATCCCAAAAACACAAATAGCTAGTGAAACAACACAAAAAGGCCACCCTGTATTTCTACAGGATGGCCTTAATCATTATCTTAGATCTCAATTCCGGATCAGCTAATTCAAGAATTAGTCTTCTGCTTTTGCGTGGTGATCACGGTGCATGGAGAAGGAATTCATATCGTACTCTTTAAGAGTATCGGAAATCTTTCTAGCCGGTGTAGCGTTGATCTGTGCTTCACGATCTTTCTTGAATGCTGCCTCAGCCTTAAGGTTGGACGGGCCGCCTACGCAACCGCCGTCACACATCATAGCCTCGATGAAGTCCTCCGGAAGTCTGTTCACCTTCATAAGAAGGAGAGCTTTCTTAACATCTGCGCCGCCGCTTACTTTAGCAACCTTAACGTCAGCCTCGATGCCTTCCTCTTTGAGGTGCTGAAGAACTGCTGCTGTTACACCGCCGCCGTTAGCGAAACGCTTAGCAGCTGCACTAGCCTGGTGGTTCTTAAGCTCTTCCGGCTCAAGCTCTACGCCCTTCGCGCGCATTAACTCGATACACTCGCCGTATGTAAGAACGTAATCTGCATTGTTCTCGATTGTCTTATCAGCCGCCTCAGACTTCTTAGCCATGCACGGTCCGATAAATACTGTTACAACATCCGGATCCTGAGCTTTTAACATTCTGGATGTAGCAACCATCGGGGAAACTGTTGTGGAGATGTTGTCAACGAGTGTCGGGTAGTGTTTCTTAATAAGGTTAACAAATGCCGGACAGCAGGATGTTGTCATCTTCTTGCCCTCTTTGTAAGCCTCAACCCACTCTTCTGCCTCGTAAACAGTTGTGAAGTCAGCACCAACAGATACTTCAACCATATCTGCGAAGCCTACCTTCTTAAGAGCTGTTCTCCAGCTTTCCATTGTAACGTCTTTACCAAACTCACCCTCAGCAGCCGGAGCAACCATACCGATTACTTTCTTGCCTTCAAGGATCGCTTTGATAACATGAACAATATAAACTTTAGAAGAAATAGCACCGAACGGGCAGCTTCTTACGCAAGCGCCACACTGGATGCACTTGGACTCATCGATCTCACAAACGCCTGTCTCTTTGTTCATAACGATCGCGTCAGCCGGACATGCACGACGGCACGGACGAACGAGCTCTGCGATAGCGTTGTACGGACAAGCCTGAGCACACTGACCACACTCTTTACAGATAGACGGATCGATGTGAGCACGATCACGACCCATTGTGATAGCACCGAACTTACAAGCGTTCTGACATGCTTTACCCATACACTTCTGGCAGTTGTCTGTTACTACGAAACGAGTGATCGGACACTCTTCACAAGCAGCTGTGATAACCTGGATCTGGTTGTTGCTATCGTGACCTGTCGGGCATTTACCCTCAGCGAGACGAATTCTCTGACGAACGATTTCTCTCTCTTTGTATACACAGCAACGGAAGCTAGCTTTCGGACCCGGGCTTAATTTGTAAGCGATCGCGTCTCTCTTCTCAACGTTGTCAAGCTCGCCATCGAAAGCGAGTTTTGCAACTTCACGTAATACTTCGTACTTAATTCTAAGCAGCGCAGCATCATTAGTTTTCATACGTTTACCCTCCTGAAAATTAATTCCTTACATGATTACCAGACTTTACATCTAGTAAAATTACCCATTAACTCAACTATCATTATCGCACATTCGGTCAATATCTGCAACAATCTTTTTGTTTTTGTTTTAACAAGTTTTCTGGCGAATCCTTTATTTTTTTAAGTTAGTTTAAGCTAATTTCTTTGTTCCGAAGGTCTGTTTTTTATTGACATCTCTGTGCGACTATAATATATTTAAGTTGTTCGTACTACCCTCAAAGATTCTGCGGATTCTGAGAGAAAAGAAATGGAGGACTAATAATGAAGAAAAAAATGTTATCTGTGATCGTAGCTGCAACTCTTGGTATGTCCATGCTGACAGGCTGCTCCACAAAACCGGCAGAAACTGCTGCCCCGACAACCGTTGCGACAGAGGCTGCAACTGTTGCTGAAACCACAACTGCTGCTCCGGAAACAACAGCGGCTGAAACTACTGTTGCTGAGGATTCGGCAAATGACGTAACCATCCGTGTCGGCGGTCTGAAAGGCCCGACAACCATGGGTCTTGTAAAACTCATCGACGATGATGCAAACGGTACAACTGAAAATGATTACGAATTTACTATGGTGACTGCTGCTGACGAGCTGACAGCTCTCGTAGCCGGTGGAAAGGTTGACATCGCGCTCCTCCCGGCCAACGTGGCAAGTGTTCTTTACAATAAGACAAAAGGCAATGTGGCAGTGATCGATATCAATACACTCGGTGTTCTTTATCTGGTATCCGGAGATGCTTCCATCAATACCATTGACCAGTTAAAGGGCAAAACGGTATATCTTCCGGGCAAAGGAACCACTCCGGATTACTCCCTGCGCTATGTTCTCTCTGCCGCAGGTCTTTCCGAGGAAGATGTTACATTAGAGTTTAAATCCGAAGCAGCTGAAGTTGCTTCTGTTCTCGCAGAGGATCCGAATGCGATCGGACTTCTTCCGCAGCCGTTCGTAACTGCTGCGATGGCTCAGAATGACAAACTGTCTATGGTCATGGACCTTGCAGCTCTTTGGGACAGCTTCCAGCCGGAGGAAGGCGGAAGCCGCCTTGTGACAGGTGCAACAATCGTAAATAAAACTTTCCTCGAGGAAAACAGTGATCTTGTCGACATCTTCCTTGCGGAGCATGAAGCTTCTATCGCATTTACAGAGACAAACCTGGATGCTGCAGCTGAGCTGATCGCTGCACAGGGAATCGTTGCAAAGGCTCCGATCGCGAAAAAAGCTCTTCCGTATTGTAATGTAGAGTTTATTTCTGGCGATGAGATGAAAACAGCTCTGAGCGGATATCTGAATGTACTCTTTGATCAGAATCCGGCTTCCGTCGGCGGTGCACTTCCGGACGATGCATTCTACTATCTTCCATAATAAGTGATTATCGATTATAATTAGGGCAGGCGGAATTTCATTTCCGACTGCCCTGTTTTTATCACAACAAAGGAGCATATGAATGAACAAACTCCCGGTATGGTCTAAAAAAATATTTATCATTGCATTCTGGCTGCTTATGTGGCAGCTTGGAGCCACGATGATCGACAATCACATCCTGCTTGTAAGTCCCGTGGATACACTGCGAGCACTTTCCACCCTTGTAATTTCTACTGATTTCTGGGGCTCCATCTGGTTCTCTTTTGCCCGCATCAGCCTTGGTTTTTTTATTGCATTTTTTATTGGTCTGCTGACCGGAACCCTGGCTTACTGGAAACCGATCATCGATGAATTTCTGGCACCGCCCATTCATTTTATGAAATCAATCCCGGTCGCTTCTTTCGTCATCTTGGCACTGATCTGGACCGGTTCCGAAAATCTGTCTGTGTTCATTTCCTTCATCGTCGTTTATCCGATGATCCACGTGAATACCTTGGCCGGACTTCACAGTACCGATCCCAAATTACTGGAAATGGCAAAAGTCTTTCAGGTTCCGATCTGGCGACAGGCCATGTCCATTTATCGTGTGTCCTTGTACCCATATCTGGCAAGCGCCATGAAAACTGCACTCGGTATGGGATTCAAATCAGGTATTGCAGCCGAAGTCATCGGTGTTCCGGAAGGATCCATCGGTGAAGGACTTTATTTATCAAAGATTTATCTGAGTACTGCTGAACTGTTCGCATGGACTCTTGTGATCATCTGCGTCAGCGTACTGTTTGAACATGTATTTTTATTGCTGTTGCGAATGGCAGCCGGGAAAGGAGTGGTGACTTGCAATGAAGATGGAAAATAATGGGATTCGGATCGATTCTCTTTGCAAATCCTACAACGGAGAACCCGTTCTCAAAAACCTCTCCCTGACTCTGTCTCCGACCACTAGCTACTGCCTGATGGCCCCGTCCGGAACCGGAAAAACAACCCTTTTCCGAATTCTCCTCGGTTTGGAAACAGCGGACTCCGGGCAGATACACGGCCTTGATACGTTACGCATGGCTGCCGTTTTTCAGGAAGACCGACTGCTTGAGGGCTTCACGGCACTCGAAAACATTCGCTTCGTAACCGGAAAACGATTTTCCAATGACGAATTGCTCCACATCATCCGCCGTTTACTCCCGGAAGAGGCATTAACAAAACCAATCTGCGAATTCTCCGGAGGAATGAAGCGACGCACCGCGATCCTTCGCGCCATTCTCGCTCCTTCTGATTTCATTATCATGGACGAACCATTTACAGGATTAGACGGTGAAACAAAACAAAAAGCGATCGATCTGATCCTGGAGTTTACAAATGGAAAACTACTTTTGTTTTCCACCCATCATGAAGAAGATGCAGAACTGCTTTCTGCTGAGATGATACGTTTGAGCTGATCCAAACAAAAAAACGTCGGAATTTGACCAATCAAATTTCCGACGTTTTTCATTTCAATTAAAGAATACCCAGATGCTCGAGCAGGATCTTTGTTCCCATCAGGATCAGGATCAAGCCACCCGCAAATTCTGCTTTGGATTTATACTTGGATCCGAATACATTACCAACTTTTACACCGATGGAAGAAAGTGTAAATGTGATCACACCGATAAAGAATACTGCCCAGAAGATATTTACATGTAAGAATGCGAATGTTACACCAATTGCAAGCGCATCAATACTTGTGGCAATTGCAAGCGGGATCATGGCTCTAAAACCAAAAGAGCTGTCCAGTGTTTCGCAGTCTGTGTCTCTGGACTCCTTGATCATATTGAAACCGATGAGTCCTAAAAGTACGAATGCTACCCAGTGGTCAATGCTTACGATCGCTTCCTCAAACTGACTTCCGAGCAGATAACCGATAAACGGCATCAAGCCCTGAAATCCTCCGAAATACACACCACAAGTCAATGCATGACTAAGTTTCATCTTCTGTACAGAAAGACCCTTACATACAGATACTGCAAATGCATCCATGGAAAGACCCACGGCAATAACAAAAAGTTCTGCTAAACCCATCTTGGATTTCCTCCTATTTGTGAAATATGTTTGTTTCCGTCGGTTACTCCGACCGTCCTATACCAGCCACGCCTTCGGACTTTTCGGTGTCTTTTGCACAAAAAAAGACCCACCTGTCCTATGGACAGATAAGTCTCATCATTTCAAGCGAAGCCAGGATCAACTCCAGTATGTTGACAACGCTGCACAAAATAGCTTGTGCCGACTACTCCCTTACTCTGGTATAAAATGCGGATGAAGGGACTTGAACCCCCACGGTTACCC
>JAZRLX010000172.1:0-2359 GCA_045647085.1 Pilosibacter sp. | reverse complement strand
GCTTGGCCTCCGACTTCACCTGCTGTCTCCTCTGCGCCGCCATGTCCGCCTGCCCACTCCGGATTGATCTGACCAGCCATCAGCCACCAGTTAAGGTTTGCCATGTACGCTCCCTTACGATACATATGCATTGCCACAGCCTGGATCGCCGCACTGTTGCCGCCGTGTCCGTTGAGGATCATGAAATGACGGAAACCGTAGCGATAGAACTGGTCACAGATGGTACGAAGCAGAGAGATTAGTCCCTCGGTTCCGAGGGAGATGGTTCCCGGGAAACCAACCAGGTCATCTGTTGCGCCATAGTTGATCGTCGGAGCGATCAACAGATCTGTCTTCTGATCAAGAATCTCTGCGATCTTATCCGGAATCATGGTATCTGTGCCAAGCGGCATATGTTTTCCGTGGTTCTCCAGACTGCCCACCGGGATCACGATGGTATCGCTCTTTTTCAGGTATTCTTCTACCTCTAAGTAGTTCATTTTAGCAAGAAACATAAGTACCCTCCTATTATATAAATAGTAAAAAACCGATGTCAAATTTCCCATTCTGACACCGGACATCATATGCACAAACTTCATTATCTAGTTTATCAGATTACAAAATAAAAGTCTAGTAATTTCCCATTTTTCTAGTACAATAGACTTACTAGTAAAGGAGAGCTTATGAGTAGTGATGCAACCAAAAAGAAACTCCCGGGCAAAACGCGACGGGCAGAGGAACAGCACCTAAAAGAGACGCTGGAAATCATCCGCAAAAATGTAGACCGTTATACAGAAGAAGTAGCTACACTTCGAACTGACATTGACGATATGCAGGCGCATTTTCACGATGACAACCCGGAATTGATCAACACGCTGGAAAATACTTACACCATGTACGATTTCCAGAATCGTACCTTGGAGCGTAATCGACGCGCATTGAAAAAACCGTATTTCGGACGTATTGATTTTTACGATGAAACATTAGAGACAGATGAAGCATTTTACATCGGAAAATGTGGCATTTCCAAAGACGCGACGCATCCGCTCGTCGTCGACTGGCGTGCACCTGTGGCCAATGTTTATTATGAAAATGGACTGGGAAAATGCAGTTATGTCGCCCCGGAGGGTCATGAGCTTCCGATCGATCTGAAATTAAAGAGAACGTATGAGATTGCTGACGGAAAGCTTCTGAACATGTTCGATACAGAAGTCATCGCCAACGATGACTTGCTGACCAGCTATTTATCAAAAAACAAACAGTCTGTTCTAGGCGAGATCGTTGCCACGATCCAGAAAGAACAGAATGACATCATTCGAAAAAGTCCGTATCACAACTGCCTGGTTCAAGGTGTGGCCGGTTCCGGTAAAACGACCGTTGCCATGCATCGAATTTCCTATATTTTGTACAATTATGCTGACCGATTTAAACCGGAAGATTTTTATATCGTAGGCAGCAACCGAATCTTGCTGAATTATATCACCAGCGTACTTCCGGATCTGGATGTCTATGGGATCAAACAAATGACCATGGAGCAGTTGTTCATGCGGCTGCTGTATGAAGATTGGGATGAAAAACAGTACCATATAAAAGGCCACGAAACCGGTTCTGCTGCCAAGCGGAATGCATACAAAGGTACGCTTTCCTGGTTCCGCGATCTGGAGCAGTTTTGTCACAGACTCGAACAGGAGTCTATTTCCTGTGAACCAATCTATCTCAACCGTCGTCAGTTCGTGGAAGGCATTGTCGGCGGAAAAGCCGGTGTCCATGATCTGCGCGAAGGCAACGTGACAATTTATGAGTCCGATGAAGAAAAAACAAGTGCAGAACCGCGTGTTCTTCTCTTGTCCTCCGAGGCGATTGAACGTTACATCCGTGAAAATCCGACCGTCTCTATTCAAAGCAAGATCAACATGCTCAACGAACGTTTGAGAACAAAGATCAAAGATGAATTCCTCGGAAAAGAGGTTTCCTATACAGAGGCAGAAATGAAAGCGATCTTGAAATCGTACCACGGTTGGTACGGCGGTCGTTCCTGGAAAGGCTCTATTTACGATCTGTATCATGATTTCCTGATGGAACAGAATGCAAAAGAGTTCAACGTCGATATTCCTGCAACGGAGTTTGATGTCTATGACCTGGCAGCTCTTGCCTACCTTTATAAGCGAGTGAAAGAGACTGAGGTCATCAGTGAAGCCCACCACGTGGTGATCGACGAGGCCCAGGACTTTGGCATGATGGTTTACAGTGCATTGAAATTCTGTATCAAAGACTGCACCTACACCATCATGGGCGACGTGGCCCAGAATATTCATTTTGACTACGGCCTCAATGATTGGGAGGAATTGAAAGCACTCTATCTCAAAGATCCTATGGACAG
>JAZRLX010000171.1:0-4382 GCA_045647085.1 Pilosibacter sp. | reverse complement strand
TTTAAGGCAGGTGGTTTATCCATCTGCCTTTTTGCGTTGCCACGAAATTGCCCCAAATTACCCAGTTTTACCGCAACTTTGAAAGAAAGTCTTAAGTTGACGGTCAGATTCCATAAGTTTATAATAAAAGTAGAATCAAAGTACATTTGACAGAATGTCCTTAAATAGAATCTGAACAGGGGGTATTTGCTATGACAAAACGTAGTTTAGTAAATAAAGCAAAAAAAGGTACAAAAGTTCTTGTTGCATCCGCATTAATGGCGGCGATGATGGCACAGCCGGTTATGGCCGCATCAACGATCAGCAGTGTAAGTGTGAAACTTAACATTGATCTTCAGGCGGGTGATGATCTTCCGACACTTGACTGTGGGTATGATGACAGTGACGAGAAAGACACACTGGAAGTTATGATTCCGGAAAACAAGCGTTATGATATTGTAAAAGCAGAGTGGTCTAAGGATGATGTAGAGGAAGCAGAGCTTGGTAAAACATATAAATTAAAAGTGACTCTTGAATCCAGTGATGAGGATGAGTATGCTTTTAAGAGCAGTTATGCAGCATCTAAAGTAACCGTAAAAGGTGGTTCTTTTGTAAGTGCGCGCCGTAACGATGCAGACCAGCTTGTGATTACATTAAAAACCAATGAGGTAGAAGGTATTTTAGCTGAGCCGGAGGATCCGCGCTGGCTTAGCGAGAATTTTAAGAATGATAAGTTTGGGTATGCGAAGTGGGATAGCGTTACCGATGCTGCATATCAGATTCAGTTGTTGAGAAATGAGAAAGTGGTTCATCGAGTAAGTGACTGGAAGAGCACCTCTTATGATTTCTATCCGTACATGACAAAGGAAGGAGACTACCAGTTCCGTGTACGCGCAGTTCCGAAGAATGACGATGTAAACCAATATGCAGATGGCAGTGAGTGGACATACTCCGAAGAAATGTATGTGGATGACGATGAAGTATCTGATGGTACAGGTCAGGGCCAGCAGGTAGATACTCCGGAGGCTGTAACAGGTGGTGCAACATCCGGAATCGTACAGGTTGGCTGGATCAAGACTGACGGGAAATGGTATTTCCGTTATCCGGACGGCACTTATCTGCGCGACAGCTGGGGCAAGATTGATAACAAATGGTATCTTTTCAATAATACAGGTGAGATGCTGACCGGCTGGCAGAAGGTCAACAATGTCTGGTATTATTTGAACCAGTCCGGAGATATGTTTACCGGATGGTTACTGGACAATAATATTTGGTATTATCTCAATCCGGACGGATCTATGAAGACCGGCTGGTTGACTGACAACGGCAAGACATATTATATGAATCCAAGCGGTGCAATGCTGACCGGCTGGCAGGAGATTGGCGGCTTATATTACTTCTTCCATGCAGATGGTCACAAGGCAGTTAATGAGTACATCAGCGGATTCTATGTAGATTATAATGGTGTTTGGCAGCGTCCATAATGAACAAAAGTATGACAGGGATCGCAGAGAAATCTGCGGTCCTTTTTATTTCCGGAAATCCTCCAATCCACTTGACGAACGCTTTGATATCAACTAAACTTGTATTCTGTAGAAGTATGCATTTTCCTTAGAAAGAAAGGAAGAATATGGGAATTATTCGTGCAGTGAATCTGATATTTAACTATATCAGACATGATGAAGAAAATGATAAAGAGGAGATCAACCATGCGCTGCGTGGTGTCTCATTAGATATTGAAGAGGGAAGCTTTGTAGCGATCCTTGGTCACAATGGCTCCGGTAAATCCACATTTGCCAAGTTGATGAACGGTATTTTGCTGCCTTCTGACGGTACGGTTTATATCGCGGATATGAAGACCAACGACGAAGAGCATCTCTGGGATGTTCGAAAGACGGCCGGAATGGTTTTCCAGAATCCTGACAATCAGATCATCGGTAATGTGGTTGAGGAGGATGTAGGATTCGGACCGGAGAATATGGGGGTTCCGACGGAGGAAATCTGGGAGCGTGTAGACAAAAGCCTTGAGGCAGTGGGGATGTCTGCGTACCGTCTGCAGTCTCCTAATAAGCTTTCCGGCGGTCAGAAACAGCGTGTAGCGATTGCTGGTGTAATGGCGATGAAACCGCGCTGTATCGTCTTGGATGAGCCGACAGCGATGCTGGATCCGAATGGCAGACGTGAGGTTATTAAAACAATCCATGAGCTGAACAAGCAGGAGGGAATTACGGTACTTCTGATCACACACTATATGGAAGAAGTGATCGATGCGGACCGTGTGGTCGTGATGGACGGCGGTCAGGTCGTGATGGACGGAACACCGAAGGAAGTATTTTCCAGAGTAAGCGAATTGAAGAAGTACAGGCTGGATGTTCCGCAGGTGACGGAGCTTGCGGATGAACTGAAGCAGGCGGGTATGGAGCTTCCGGACGGTATTTTGACGATCGAGGAGCTGGTGGACGAACTTGCAGCAAAGTTATCCTAATATGGAGCATAGGAAATATGGCAATTGAAATCAAGAATTTGAATCATATATATGGTCAGGATACAATTTTTCAGCAGTATGCGCTGAAAAATGTAAATCTGATGATCGAAGACGGTGAGTTTATCGGTCTGATCGGTCATACCGGTTCCGGAAAATCCACGCTGACTCAGCATTTGAACGGTCTTCTCAAAGCGACGGATGGAGATATTCTGTATAATGGAGAGAGTATTTACCGCGATGGTTACTCCATGAAGACTCTGCGAAGCAAGGTGGGGTTGGTATTCCAGTATCCGGAGCATCAGTTGTTTGAGGTTGATGTGTTCAGTGATGTCTGCTTCGGTCCGAAGAATCTTGGCTTGTCTCAGACAGAGATTGAGACACGTGCAAAAGAGGCACTGGATCTGGTTGGACTGGATGAGAGCTTTTATAAACAGTCTCCGTTCGAGCTTTCCGGCGGACAGAAGCGCCGTGTGGCGATTGCAGGTGTACTTGCGATGAAGCCGGAAGTGCTGATCCTGGACGAGCCGACAGCCGGCCTCGATCCGAAGGGACGTGATGACATCCTCGGTCTTGTAGCAAAACTTCATGAGGAACAGAAGATCACCATCATTCTTGTCTCTCACAGTATGGAAGATGTTGCAAAATATGTCTCTCGTCTGGTTGTGATGAATCAGGGTGAGAAGGTGTTTGACGGAACTCCGAAGGAGGTCTTCCGCCATTATAAAGAGTTAGAGGCTATGGGACTGGCGGCTCCGCAGATCACATATGTGGTACAGGCGCTCCGTGCGCGTGGGATCATGATCAGTGAAGATGTGACAACTGTGGAAGAAGCGAGAGATGAGATCCTGAAACTGTGGAGGAAATAGATGTTAAGAGATATTACACTGGGACAATATTATCCGATTGATTCGGTGCTGCACCGGATGGATCCGCGAACCAAGTTGTTTGGAACGATGGCATATATTGTGTCCCTGTTTATTGCAGACAGCCTGCCGGTTTATGTGGCTGCAGCGCTGTTTCTTGTGACAGCGATCCGAATGTCGAAGGTGCCTGTGAAGTTCATGGTGCGTGGATTAAAGTCGATCGTAGTCCTGCTTCTGATCAGTGTCAGCTTTAACTTGTTCCTGACACCGGGAACTCCGATCTTTAAGATCGGTTTCCTGCAGATGACCTGGGAAGGTGTGGAATTTGCTGCGTTTATGGCAGTCCGCCTGATCTTTTTAGTACTGGGTTCCACGATTTTAACATTGACAACGACACCGAACCAGCTAACCGACGGTCTGGAAAAGAGCCTTGGTTTCCTTGGGAAAGTAGGTGTTCCGGTTCATGAAGTGTCCATGATGATGTCTATTGCACTGCGTTTTATTCCGATCCTGACCGAGGAAACAGACAAGATCATGAAGGCACAGATGGCGAGAGGTGCGGATTTTGAGACCGGAAACCTGATCCAGAAGGCGAAAGCCATGGTACCGTTGTTAGTACCGTTGTTTATTTCTGCGTTCCGTCGTGCGACAGATCTGGCGATGGCGATGGAGGCAAGATGCTACCGTGGCGGCGACGGACGTACGAAGATGAAACCGCTCCGATATGAGGCAAGAGACCGCATGGCGTACCTGGTATGCCTGGTATATCTGGCGGTTGTGATTGGCATGAAATTCATTTTATAGGAATTAAAAATATGAAACGAATCAAACTGACGGTTGCCTATGACGGCACCGCATATCGAGGCTGGCAGGTTCAGCCAAACGGAATTACAATTGAAGAAGTGTTAAACAAAGCTCTTTCAGATCTTCTGAAAGAGCCTGTTTCTGTCATTGGAGCCAGCAGACCCGATTCCGGAGTGCATGGACTCGGCAACGTGGCAGTGTTCGATACAGAAAAACGTATGCCGGGTGACAAGATCTGCTTTGCAGTGAAT
>JAZRLX010000170.1:0-4829 GCA_045647085.1 Pilosibacter sp. | reverse complement strand
CACATCATGAAAAATCGAATTACGATCGGTATCTCATCTATTGTACTGATTTTTATGATCCTCTGCCTCGCAGTCTTCAGTCTGCTCAGTCTCAGTGATGCAAAATCCGCTCTGACCTTTGCACAAAAACGTGCGGATACCGTACAAATCTACTATGAGGCTGACACAGAGGCCCAGAAATTCATCCGTGACTATCGAGCCCTGTATGCAGAAAAGAAACAGCCGGAAACGATCATCTCAGAACTATATTCTACTCTTCCTGCCGGAAGCCAGATTACAACAAACAACGAAACGGCTATCGTATGTGACCTGCCTATGCGCTCCGGTCAGACCTTACATCTGGAACTTGATATGGATGGTTCAGAAATTCGATCCTACTATGTATACAACAATATGGACTATGTCATCGACTCCGATCTTCCGGTCTGGGGTGGAAATTAAATTTTACATTCGGATGACAGAAAGGATATACCATGAATATTGATTCTTCAATGCAGATTTTACAGCAGGCCGTTGAACGTAACGCCGCTGACATCTTTATGATCCCGGGCATGCCAATCTCTTACAAGATTAACGGTGAGATCCTCCCGGTCAATGACAAAAAAATCTTCCCGGATGTTATGGATCAGTTAATTGCCGAAATTTACACGATCGCAAACAACCGTGATATCAAAAAAACAGCGCACGGTGATGATGATTTTTCCTTCTCCGTACCACGTCTCGCACGATTCCGTGCCAGCGTTATGAAACAGCGTGGTTCTCTGGCAGCGATCATCCGTGTAGTTCGATTTGAACTTCCGGACCCAAAACAGCTTGGTATTCCGGACAGCATCCTCGGAATTTCCAACTTAAAGAAAGGCCTCGTTCTTGTGACAGGTGCTGCAGGAAGCGGTAAATCTACTACTCTCTCCTGTATTATCGACAAGATCAACCACGAGCATCATTCTCACATCATTACACTTGAGGATCCGATTGAGTATCTGCATCGCCACAACATGTCCGTTGTAACGCAGCGTGAGATTGGTCAGGATACAGACAGCTATGTAACAGGTCTCCGTGCAGCACTCCGTCAGGCACCGGATGTGATCCTCCTCGGTGAGATGCGTGATTATGAGACCATTCGAATCGCACTGACAGCAGCTGAGACCGGACACCTGGTTATCTCCACCCTGCATACCGTGGGCGCAGCCAATTCCATTGATCGAATCGTGGATGTGTTCCCGGCCAATGCACAGCAGCAGATCCGTGTTCAGTTATCCTCCGTCCTTCAGGCCGTTGTTTCCCAGCAGCTGCTTCCGACTACAGACGGAAAACTGACCCCGGCTTTCGAGATCATGTTCCTCAACAATGCGATCCGCAACATGATCCGTGAGAATAAGATCCACCAAATCGATAACGTCATCTCCATGAGCATGTCCGAAGGTATGGTCAGCATGAACAACAGCCTTCTTGCTCTTCTCCGTTCAGGAACGATCGACAAAGAGACTTGCATTACCAACAGCCCGGATCCGGAGCAGATGAGAATGCGTCTGGTATAAATATTAAAGATATGGTATAATGTCATCAGATGTTATACCATATTTTATTTTCAATAAAGGAGATTTATCATGGAAGCAAATAAGATGATGCAGATGTTAGAAGATACTGCTTATTACCGTGTAAGTGGTACAGAAGGCGAATTAAAAGCCGCTGAATATCTGAAAGAGAAATGTGAGGAATTAGGTTTTGAAGCGCGCATCGAGGCATTCGATGTTGCAATGACTGACATTAAGAAAGCAGTTCTGATCGCAGACGGTCAGGAGATCCCATGTAAGGGTTTCCGCCTTGCAGGCAACGCAGATATCGAAGCTCCGCTTTACTATATGCCGACAGATGATCCGGTATCCCTCATGGGCTGCAAGGGCAAGATCGTGCTCTTAGATACAGGCGTTCCGTACTGGAAATATCAGGATCTTTTAAAGAACGGCGCTGTTGGTTTCATTACATACGACGGTAACGCAAACTTCGAAGACTCCAACATGGACCTCAAAGAGTTACGTCCGCATGTAAGCAACGGCGTAAAGATCCCGGGTGTAAATATCAATGCAAAATCCGCGATCGAACTGGTTCGCAACAATGTTCAGAACGTTCGCATTATCCTTGAGCAGGAAGAGTACACAGGTCAGTCCCACAACGTAGTAATGGATATTCCGGGTGAGACAGACGAAGTGATCGTTCTCACTGCACACTACGATACAGTACCGACTTCCATCGGCGTATACGACAATATGTCCGGAAGTATTGGTATCTTCGGTGTTGCTGATTACTTTGCTAAGAATCCGCATCGCTACGGTCTCCGCTTCGTATGGTGTGGTTCCGAAGAGCGTGGCCTCTTAGGCTCCAAAGCATACTGTGCAGCACACAAAGAAGAGCTTGAAAAAGTGGTTCTTAACGTAAACCTGGATATGATCGGTTCCATCATGGGTAACTTCATCGCCGTTTGCAGCTGTGAAGATAAGATGGTTCATTTCATCGAGTACCTGTCCGGCATCGAAGGTTTCGGCCTCAAGGCTCGTCAGGACGTTTATGCAAGTGACTCTACACCGTTTGCTGACAATGGTGTTCCGTCCCTATCCTTCGCTCGTATTGCTCCGAACCATACTGTTTCCATCCATAACCGTTATGACACCATCGACGTTATGAAAGCAGAGAATATGGCGAAAGACGTTGACTTTATCACAACATTTGTTGATATCATGGCAAATGCAAAGAAATGCCCGGTTTCCAGAGTGATCCCGGACAAGGTAAAAGATAAATTAGATATTTACATGGCTCGTAAGCGTGGTTAATATTTGAGCTAATGCAGGGAGCACCGTTTCAGGCGCTCCCTTTTTTCCCAGAAAGGAGTGTTTTTATGGGTAAGATCACACTGAAATGGCATGGCCATTCCTGCTTTTCTGTAACTGCTGACGACTACACGATTGTTCTGGATCCGTTTGCTGACGGTTCTGTTCCGGGTCTTGCAAATCTGGATTTGCACGCAAACCGCGTATTATGCAGCCACCAGCACAGTGATCATGGATGCACCGATGTTGTAACTGTGACCGAACAAGAAAACAGTCCATTCCGTATTCTGAAGATCGATACCTTCCATGATGACGAACAGGGCGCTAAACGTGGACCGAACCGGATCCATATTTTAGAAGCATACGGCATGCGCATCGTCCACTTCGGCGATCTTGGCTGTATGCTGACTTCAGAGCAGATCGATCTCCTGAAAAAAGCAGATGTGCTGATGATCCCTGTAGGCGGTTTCTATACCATCGATGCGGATCAGGCAAAAGAAATCGTTTCTGTTCTGGGTCCAAACGTGGTCATTCCGATGCACTACCGCTCTGACAGTTTTGGTTATCCGGTTATCGGCCGACTGGAAGAATTCACGAAATATTACAACAACATCGTAACTTACGGATCAAACACACTGGTGCTGGATGCCGATACAAAGGTCCAGACCGCAGTATTAAGTTTATAATATGACAAGAGCATTTCACATCACAACAAAACGAATCGGATTTTCCAAATGGTCTCCGGATGATCTTTCGCTTGCAAAGCAGCTTTGGGGCAATCCGGATGTAACCAAGTACATCTGTGCCAACGGAATCTTCTCTCAAGAAGATATTGAAGCTCGACTCGCCAAAGAAATGGAGAATGATCGGACTTACGGTATGCAGTACTGGCCAATCTTCGAACTGGCTTCCGGCGAACTGATCGGATGCTGCGGTCTCCGCCCGTACAACGAGACCATGTATGAGATCGGTTTCCACCTTCGTCCGGACTTTTGGCGTCAAGGTTATGCAGTAGAGGCTGCCACTGCTGCCATCAACTATGCATTCACAGAACTGCGTGCAGACGGACTGTTTGCAGGACACAATCCAAAGAATATTGCTTCCAAGCATGTACTTGGCAAGCTGGGATTTCAGTACATTCGTGATGAATTTTACGCGCCGACCGGCTTGTATCATCCATCCTACGAACTGAAGAATCCACACAACTGATTTTTACTAAATAAAACAAGGAGCAGATGATCGAGGTTTCCTCATCATCTGCTCCTTATTTTTTCGTCTATTCTGCTAGATATGTCTTCTCCACTCTTCGAGACGATATCTCTGCTTCTTCTTTGCATTTTTCAACTGCTGCAGCATTTCCGGAATGTCTTTATTCAGATCTCCCGCAAGCACCACGTAGTTAGAAGCATGGTTGGTACGGAAAACCGTTCCCGGAGAATCCACGTTCTTGAGGAACAGTTCCATCTCTTCCACGATCTCATCCGGAGTGATCAGCTCCATCTCTCCGCGTTTTACTTCTTCATTCATCTGAGTGCCTTCATACAGACGAAGGGTCAGGAAAGAAGCGTATTCCGGATTCATCTCGGAGATCAGCTCTGCGGATTTGATCGCATGCTCGCGGATGCCTTTTCTTCCGCCAAGACCGGAGATCAGTGTTACGGATGTTTTTAAACCACAGCGTTTTAACTTCTGACCGGCTGTAATGATCTGCTCTGCTGTTACATTCTTGTTGATGTGCTCCAGCACACGGTCGTCACCGGACTCTGCGCCAAGATAGATCAGCTCCAGTCCTGCTGCTGCCAGTGCCTTTAACTCCTCCTCAGACTTCGCATGCACGTCTCTTGCTGTTCCATAGGATGAAACTCGCTCGCAGTGCGGGAATAGTTTCTTCACATACGCAAGAAGTTCCAGAAGAACTTCTGTCTTTACTACCAACGCATCACCATCTGCGAAGAAAATGCGGCGTACATTCGGTCCATAATATCTGCGGCATTCATCCAGATC
>JAZRLX010000169.1:0-1712 GCA_045647085.1 Pilosibacter sp. | reverse complement strand
CTTTCGTCTGCTCTTTTCCAGAACAATACCTTTGCATACGCCGTCTTCTACGATCAATTCTTTAACCGGTTCATTAAGACGGATCTCCACACCCAGACTCTTCATCTTGCGTTCCAATGCAAAAATAACATCGGAGGCCTTATCCGAAACCGGGAATACACGGTTTCCACGCTCTGTTTTCAAATGGCAGCCGCTTTCTTCCATCAGGTCCATCATATCAAAGTTTGTAAAACCGTAAATGGCACTGTATAAAAACTTTCCGTTGGTCACCACATTGCCAAACAGTTCTTCTGTATCGCAGGCATTGGTCACATTACAGCGACCCTTACCGGTGATATAGATCTTTTTTCCAAGTTTTTCATTTTTTTCATAAAGCGTTACAGAATGACCGGACTGGGCTGCACCGATTGCAGCTGCCATTCCGGCTGCTCCGCCGCCGATCACTACGACTTTTCCCATATTATTTCTTCGCTTTTTCCACTTCTTTAATTTTCTCTTCCAGTGCTTTTACAACCGTTTTCAGTACCTTGATGCGGGCATAATACTTAGAATTACCTTCTACAACGATCCACGGAGCCAGATCTGTGGATGTGTTCTCGATCATCTCATTGACCGCTTCCTCGTACTGATCCCACTTTTCACGGTTTCTCCAGTCCTCATCTGTGATCTTCCACTGTTTGGCAGGATTGATCATACGCTCATTGAATCTCTTCTCCTGCTCGTCTTTATCAATATCGATCCAGAACTTCAATACCACTGCACCGGAATGGCTCAGATGCGCCTCAAAATCATTGATTTCTTTATACGCTCTTCTCCAGTCGTCTTCTGTACAGAAACCTTCAATACGCTCTACCATCACACGACCATACCAGGTACGATCATAAATTGCTACATGACCGTCCTTCGGAACGTTGTTCCAGAAACGCCACATATAGTGATGTGCTTTTTCCACACTGTTCGGAGCCGGAGTCGGACACACTTTATAGCCTCGCGGATCCATATGGCTGGTGAGACGCTTGATCGCACCGCCTTTTCCTGCTGCATCCCAGCCTTCAAAGCACAGTACCACCGGGATTCTCTGACGGTACAGTTCACTATGAAGCTTTTCCAGTTTTTTCTGAAGCTTATCCAGCTTCTCTTTATATTCACTCTTTTCAAGAGATTTTGTCAGATCTACTTTCGAAAGAATACCATCTTTATACTGATCCTTTTCCGGAACCGGTCCTTTATATACTCCGGCTTTCTTTCCTTTTGCCCGATCAGCAAGGGCTTTCTCTAAGCGCTCCGTTACCGCCAGCATGATCGCAAGTCCTGCCTGGTCTCCCTCATTAGCATCAATGATGACCCACGGCGCTTCTTTGTTCTCTGAACGCTCGATCATGTTCTGATTGATCTTCTCAAATTTTTCAAACTGCGCATTTCTCTTCCAGTCATTGCTGTTTACACGCCAGGATGTCTCCTTGGAGCCTTCTAATTTTTCAAAACGTCTCTTCTGCTCTTTCTGCGAGATGGAAAGGAACAGCTTGATCAGAACCATTCCACTGTCGATCAACTGCTGCTCAAATGCACAAATATCGTAAAATGCATCGTCCAACTGAGATTCGTTCGTTTTTCCGTCAAACAGATCCTTCTGAACGTAGCGATACCAGCTGGTATCAAAAATCGCAATTCTTCCATCCGCCGGAGTTTTGATCGCATATCTCCAAAGAAAC
>JAZRLX010000168.1:0-3324 GCA_045647085.1 Pilosibacter sp. | reverse complement strand
CGCAGTTGCAAAAAGGAGAGACGCATTTGCTTCGCTGTCTTTAATGATTCCATCTGCGCGATATAAAACATCAGCCCCGTCAATTTCTGTAATATCCAGATGCTCCACACCAAGAGTACCGATTCCTTTATGACCAGGCATATGTAATCGTAACTGTTGGCTGTCCGCATAAGATCGGACAAAATCACAAATCGGAGTATTCATTAATCATTTCCTACGGCTTTTAATGCCTCTAACATGATCGCACATTCCATACGCTTGCGGAATAATTCGCAACCATCTTTATAGATGCCTTTGATAGAACCTGTTGCATGGTATGCATTGGCTGCACAACCGCCGGAGCAGTATAATTTTGCCCAACAGTCATGACATTCCGGACGCGCATATACGTTACAGGAAGCGAATTCCTGCTGCACTTCGTGGTTTGTCACGCCATCCCAGATATTTCCGAGTAAGAATTTCTCATCACCTACAAACTGGTGACACGGATAGAGGTCGCCCCACGGAGTAACTGCCATGTATTCTGTACCGGAACCACAGCCGGAAACACGCTTGTAAATGCACGGACCGCTCTTGAGATCGATCATATAGTGATAGAATGTAAACGGTTTGCCTGCTTTGCGACGCTCATGCATAAGTTCTGCCAGTTTCTCATACTGATCCATAACGATCGCAAGGTCTTCTTTTGTTAAACGGCTCGGATCGTCCTCTCCGCAAACAACCGGCTCCATGCTGAGCTCTGTGAAGCCAAGATCCAGCATCTGCTGAATGTCATTTAAAAAGTCCGGATTTGCATGTGTGAAAGTACCACGCATATAGTAATTCTTATTTCCGCGAGCCTCTACGAATTTCTGGAACTTCGGAACGATCTTCTCCCAGCTTCCGTTGCCTGCGTAGTCCACGCGGTAACGGTCATGAACTTCCTTACGTCCGTCCAGGCTGAGTACCACATTGCTCATTTCGCGGTTAGAAAACTCGATCACATCGTCGTCAACGAGGATACCGTTGGTAGTGAGTGTGAAGCGGAAGTTTTTACGACATTCCTTTTCGCGGGAACGTGCATAAGCAACCAATTCTTTTACCACGTCAAAATTCATCAGCGGTTCGCCGCCGAAGAAATCCACTTCCAGGTTTGTACGGCCGACAGAATTCTCGATCAGGAAATCAAGGGCCTGCTTGCCTACTTCAAAGCTCATCACTGCACGTTCACCCTGATATTTACCCTGACTTGCGAAGCAGTATTCACAGTTCAGGTTGCAGGTATGTGCCACATGCAGACAAAGAGCCTTTACAACACCTGCTGTTTTCTGCTTCAGATCGTTGGCGATCGGAGCAAAAGTATCCGGTGTGAATAATTTGCCGGCAGCTTTTAATTCCTCGATTGCAGCAAAACATTCATCCAGTTCCTCCGGAGTGACATCTTCACGGTCGGAATATTTTGCTAAAAGTTCTTCTTTGATCTGTTCCTTGCTTTTATGTTCGTACATCTCGATCATGTCGTAAACAACTTCGTCTACCACATGAATGGAACCGGAACAAATGTCGAGGACGATGTTCAGTCCTCCTAATTTATAACAATGAATCATGATATTTCTCCTTACTTTATGATGAAACTATAAAATTTGAGTAACATCTGTATATATTTCCACAGTAGAAAACGCCACCTGATCGGCGGCGTTTTACTCACATGTATCCATGTATTACTGTCTTGTGTTCTCGCACGGCTGGTTTGCTACGCCACAGCTAGTCTTGCAAGCGGACTGGCAAGAAGTCTGGCACTCACCACAACCACCATTTTTTGCGCTCTCACAAAGATTCTTAGTTTCTAAAGTTTTGATACGCTCCATACTGGTAACCTCCATTAGTATTACTTTGTTTTTATTAAATCATATTTTGGTTTTCAAGTCAATTAGTTCATTCTTGTAAAGTCTAATAAATTTTTGTTTTTATTTTTGAAAATAAAGGGCTCACTCATTGTGAAACAGGAAAAATAGAGCTATAATCAACGCAGTATATTTGAATGAGGTAACACAAATGAAGCAAGGAAACTTACTAACACAAATCAAAGAATCCTTCCGCGAGGATTCCAAATTTAAAGTATTTTTACTTTCAATCGTGATCACAGGATTATCCTACGGCCTGTATAAAGGAATGATCGACAACTTCCTGGCGGAGATCGTAGGAATGGGAGAGATGGACCGTGGTGTGTCAGAGTTCTTCCGTGAACTCCCTGGTGTACTGTTAGTGTTCATTCTGGCAGCATTTTACATGCTGTCGGCGGAAACCATGTACAAAGCAGGAGCGCTCATCATGCTGGTCGGTATGGCGATGCATGCAGTCCTTCCACCGTCAAAAGTATTGATCACACTGGCAATCTGCGTATATTCTCTCGGTGAGCACATTCAGCTTGGTATGAAGAGTACGCTTGGTCTGCAATACGCGAAGCCGGGGCGCGGAGGTGTTGCACTCGGCCTCATGAGTTCCACCAACCAGATCGGTACTCTTGTTGGTTATCTGGTTATCGTGCTCGTGTTCTCGATCTTTACAAAAGACCAGCCGTACACCGTGTTCTTTGCGATCGCGGCAGTATTAGCCGGAGTCAGTGCGATCTGTTCCATGCAGGTGACAGGAAACAGTAAAACCGACGAGACCAAACGTCGTTTCTATTTCCACAAAAAATACAACAAATACTATATGCTTGAGATGTTCTACGGAGCAAGAAAGCAGGTATTCTTTACATTTGGACCATACGTATTAATCTTATTCTACGGGGCAAATGCGGCGCAGATCAGTCTGCTTCATGCGGTTTCCGCGATCGCGTGCTTCTACATGGCACCGATCGTAGGAAAGATCATTGATAAATTAGGATACAAGATCGTTATGATCAGCGACACCTTGATCCTTGTAGTGGTATGTTTCTTCTACGGATTTGCACACCGCTTATTCCCAATGGAGATTGCATTCCTGGTTTGCTGCGTAAACTATGTGCTGGATTCCGTGATCTCGCTGGCATCCATGGCTTCCAATCTTTACGTACAGGATCTGTCCGACAATCCGGATGAGACAAAAGCAACGATTTCCACAGGTGTTTCCATCAACCATCTGATCACGATCTTCATTGCTCTGTTCGGCGGCTGGATCTGGAAGACACTGGGAATGGAATTACTCTTCATTTTATCTGCAGTTCTTGGTCTGTGCAACAGTGCTTATGCGGCAACGATCAGGGTAAAGAAAGAAGCTGTATAATTTAGAAAAAGAGTGTAAAACAGGAGGTTGTATGCAGTAGCGCATCGATAAATATGGAAATAAAATTTCCGTTCTGGG
>JAZRLX010000167.1:0-3943 GCA_045647085.1 Pilosibacter sp. | reverse complement strand
TACAGGCGCTACAATCAAATGCGAACAGTCTGGTGGAGGAGCAACCGGAGAATTACAGACCGGCAGTTGGTACATCATAGAAAAATGGTCAGAGGAAAATGGTTGGAAAGAAAGTTCATATGTTATAGACGGCGAAATTGGTTGGACATCAGAAGCATGGCTAATTATGAAAGATGAAGTGGTAGAATGGGACGTTAACTGGGAATGGCTTTATGGTGAGCTGCCAGTAGGAAAATACCGAATTGGGAAACAAATCATGGACTGGAGAGCACCAGGAGATTATGATACTGCAGTTTGTTATGTTCCATTTGAAATTAATTAAAGAATAATCTGAAGGGGGAGCGTTGCAAAATACAACGCTCCCTATAAAAGTCTGTCATTTTATAATTACATCAAAGCCGGCAGTCTTCTTTGTTTTTTAAAATGAAAAGATAAGTTTTCAAATAATTGTTTATGCCTCTGCTCTCTTACGTGCTTCATACAGTGCTTTACCAACAATTGCAAGTACGAAGTATGCAGCAGATAAAGCGGCATTATACAGTAAGAATGTCATTGGACCATTGGCCGGATTGCCTATGAGACCATAAGTGATTGGTGATGTAAAGATGGAGATGATGGACATCAGCGCGAAACCACCTGCAAACTCGTTCAGAGCCGGTGTCTCATAGTCTGGGTCAGCAATCTTAAGTAACATCATACCAGTGATCATAACACCTGTATTTGTACCCCAGCAGATAACAGAACGCTCAATCGGGTAATCACCCTTGAAGAGCCATTTGTTGAATGTGAATACTCCAACATATGTAAGAATGAAACCGAGCAGACACATTACAAGAATCGGAACGATGAAAGTCATAACCGCTTTTACGTTACAGGAAGCAACTGCTGCTGTGATCGCAAAGTCAGAAAGGAAACCGGTACAACGGGATTTTACTTTCTTATCAACCATCCAGTTGAGCTTCAGGAGCTTAAGTACATAGTTTACAACATACATCATAAGAAGAGCAACGAACCATACCGGAATATTCTTGAAAGAATTTGCCAGGAATGCGATCGGGCAGTTCATCATAAATGTACGGAAATAGTAAGCAAGAGCACAACCCATGAAGATCAGAGCCATATGAATGGAAACAGTATCGATACAGGAAGACTGACCGATATCACGACCCATAGACGGCTGCTTGTTGATATCAAGGTTCAGACCAATCTGCATGCTCTTCGGGATCTGTCCAACTTTGCCGCTTGTACCAAGTTTTTCTAACTGGCCTTTTTCAGCTGCACGGTTGATTACGAAGATACCAATAAGCATACCGCCGATCAGACCGATCGTAGCACATGTTGTAGCAACACCCATGGACTCATTCCACTCTGCTACACCGAGACCCTCAAGGATACCGCCGATACCGGCAGCAGTACCGTGTCCACCAGCGAAGCCCTGAGCCAGCTCGTAACCGAATGTACGATAGAGACCTTCAAAACCGAGGTTTGTCATAAGGATGTTTGTACCGTAACCGGCAACAGACTGAAGAGTAGCGATAGCTGCAAAACCACCACATGCCATCATGATACGCGGAGCGGATTTTTTCCAGTCAGTCGGAACGTAACCCGGCTCAAGACCGTTACCTAACGGAGCAGCCGCGAAGATCGGTACGATTAATACGCCCGGAAGCACGGACCAGACAGAAAGGAACTCCTCTGTAATACCCGGAAGGCTGATGCCAACCAGCTCACCCATTACGTTCGGTCCAAGGAGTAAACCGATGAAGCCGCCGATAACAGATGCCGGAAGCATCAGACGACCAAAGAGCGGAACTTTTGCACGCAGGAATGTACCAGCCATTAATAAAAAGGACAGGTAACCACAAGCCTGCAGAAGAAGTGTTAACTGTGCAGAACTCATATATTTTCCCCCTTATAGAGTTTAATTATTTTAAACGGAACTGCCGCATCCGTTTAATACGATTTTGATACAAACTACATTTCTGTAGCTGCATTTTTCCTGATTAGTGGTACAGAGACAATGACCATAGTGAGAACGATTATAATCGCTGCGGTTGAAGAAAGGATCGTCATCGTATAGTTTCCGGTCATGTCATACATCGTACCGAAGATTGAGATGAACGGTGCAGAAATCAGCAGTCCGAACATTGATACATAAGAATACCCGCTCGCATAAGTGTCGCCTTTCCAGAAGAGTCTGCAGAACAGCGGCATCAGAACTGTTGAGAGCGGCATAGTAATTCCGTAAATAAAGGAACCGGCTGTTAGCGTCGGTGTGAGTCTCATAAAGATCAAAATATGTCCCAACAATGCGATCAAAGATGAAAGGATGAATATTTTAGTAATTCCATAGGAATCGCAAAGTTTTCCAAGAAAGAGCTTAGTGGCCATATTTGTAAATAAAGCAAGAGAGGTTAGTGATGCAGCAACAGCAAGCTCCATTCCGATATAGAGACCGATGGATGGAAGATACTGATTTAATAATGAACTAATGATGGCACATGTGTAAGCGGTCAGGGAAATAAAGAATAGCGGCTGGCGAATAAAGTAACCAATGCTTTCTTTTCGTTTCGTAGAATTATCCTGCATCTTAACCGGTACATAGGTTTCGTCCGCACCGTATGGGAGCATTCCGAGATCCTCTGGTTTGTAGCGGAGAATAAAGATAGAGAATGGAAGAATCAGTGCAATCATAATGAAACCAATCAGCATATAGCAGGTTCTCCATCCCAATATCGGAATCAGTGTACCAAGAGCGCTGCTTCCCAGCATACCGACTAATCCCGCACAAGCCGCAGAAATACCTACAGCTGTTCCTGTGCTCTTATAGAACCAGTTTCCAAGTAGGATCGGTGCCGGAAGCATACCGATAAACGCAGAAGCACATCCCTGGAGGGTCCCGAATACATAGAATTGCCAAAGCTCTGTAAAAGAACCCATCAAGATATTGGAACCACCCATTATAATTGTTGCTACACTTACCAGGACACGAACATCATATTTACGAAATGCTTTTGCAACAAATGGAATCACAAGAGCATGACTCATAGTTGAAAGCGTACGGTAAAAAGAGAACTGTCCCAGTTCAACTCCCAGATCTTGACTGGCTGGGGAATAAAATACACCAGCGCAGTTGCTGATCAGGCCAAGACCTGATCCCTGCATCATACAGCAGGTGATCAGGATCAGCCAGGCATAATGACCCCTTTTTATCTTCAGTGTCATTGCATGTCCTCGCTTCGAAAAAAATTACTTTTTCGGCTTGATCGCCTGAGGAACTACATCCTTCGGGATACCGCACTCATATTTGCCGCCGCCAAGACGGTTATTAAGCTCTTTCTTCGCAGCTTCGATTGTTTCCGGAGATTCATACATATCGATTGCTGTAGCAGCCATAACTTTTGCGGAGAAGATCATACCCTTGTGAGCGATAGAGGACTTACCCTGGGATGTCCACTGCCAGGAATGAGCCGGAGTGCCTGCAACCTCTGTAAGACCCTTGAACTGAACAGTCGGGCATACGTAGCTTACGTCACCAACGTCTGTGGAACCAGCCATGCAGCCTTCTACATCTGCTAACGGCATGATGAAATCATAGAGAGCAGCGTCTGCGAACGGAGCCATAACTGCTTCTGCATCTGCTTTGTGGCTCTTCTCGTAGTTCTTTAATTCACCCTGGATATCCAGTTTCTTGTTGCCGAATGTAGCGTAGTATTCAGCTGCGATCTTCTGCTCTTCCTCTGTGAAGCCTTCTCTCTCAACTTCAAGAGCGTTCTTGTACATAACTTCCTGCATAGTTGTGTTGTCAACCAGGTTGGAGCATGCTTTGATGAATTCCATTTCCATCTTTGTTCCTGTCATAAGAGCAGCGCCTCTTGCGATATCATTGATACGCTCGTAGATTTCTTTTACCTGATCGTTCTTCGGTGCACGGATTAAGTAA
>JAZRLX010000166.1:0-3275 GCA_045647085.1 Pilosibacter sp. | reverse complement strand
TGCATGCACTTTGCAAGCAGCATGGAATCTTTACCACCGGAAATACAGACTGCGATGTTGTCGCCTTCTTTGATCATATCATAATCATTGAGCGCACGTACGAACGGTCGCCAAATTTCCTTGCGGAAGCGCTTAATGATGCTCTTTTCTATTTCACGGGTTCGAAGCTCCGTCTCTATCATTGTTTCTACTCCCATCTTGTACTCTTTCTAATTCAGAAGTTATCGTTTCATGTTCCTTATTCAGTCGATGTTCCAACTCCAGGATCCGTCCCTCCAGCTCCAGGATCGTATTGCGCATACGGCAGTAAGACTCCGTACTGACCATGTTGTTTTCATGGGGGATCGGAACTCCATCTCGTTTTACCGGTCGAGCCGGAATACCGACCGCTGTACTGTTTTCTTCCAGCGGCTTTAATAATACCGCATTCGCAGCGATTTGGCAATTATCTCCGACATCAAATGCACCCAGAATTTTCGCACCGGCTCCGATCATCACATGATTTCCGATGGTAGGATGACGTTTTCCCTTTTTCGTACCAACACCACCGAGAGTCACGCCCTGATAAATCGTGCAATGATCACCAACCACGGCCGTTTCACCGATCACGACTCCACATCCATGATCGATCAAGATCCCATGTCCCAGTTTCGCTCCCGGATGGATCTCGATCAAAGTAAAACATCTTGCCACTTGTGAGATCAGACGAGCCACAAATCGACATCGATGCACCCAGAACCAATGCGCTACCCTGTGCCAGATCAGAGCATGAACACCCTGATACAACAATAATACTTCGAGCGCATTTCCCGCTGCCGGATCTCTTTCCTGCACTGCTTTTACATCCAGCCAGATATCCTTAAATAAAATGTTGATTTCCTCCCGTCTAATTACTGAAACACAACAGGTTCCTCACAGAAAACAGTCTTCACGATCAATACCGGATACGAAGGATCTGTTCCTGTCGCTTCTCCTCTTTCCGGACCGATCAATTCTGTCCGGATCACCACTGAGTTCTCCGTCCGATACAGTTCTTTCACTGCTATACTAAATCCGCCTCCATCCTGCGGACCTGCACCAATCACGATGTACATGTCCTGACCATCCGCATATGTAAGTTTAAACTCTTTCTCCTTCTTCTTTCCGATCAATTCCATTAAACTATGGGGAACTTCTTGCTCCCCCACAACAGTAAATTGCAGGTCTTCCAGCTTCCCATCTGAAGGTTCTTCCTTCCCACAGCCGGTAAATCCAATACATCCCAGAACCAAGACCATCATCACACAAAGCACCGGAATGATCCGCTTTCCCGTTCGTTTCAACATTCTTAACTTCTTAAACATAAAAATAAAAGACTCCCTAATATCGGTTGCTACCAATATATTAGGAAGTCTCTTATATTATTCATCCATTAGTCGTAATCCGGAACCAGCTTCACCATAACGGAGATCAGTTTTACCACCTGATTTTCCTTCACTTTGATGTCATCTTTGTGAGTTGCAAACGGAAGATCTCCGTCAAACTCCTCGATCTCAGTTGTGATCCAGTTATATGCTGCTGTTCTCGCTTCTTCTACTGTACTGAACAGGTCGATACCGTCCACTTCGCACATAGCAAGATCCGGGAACTCTGCATGGTATCCTTCATCATGTTCATGCTTTGTAAAAATAGCCGGGTAAGTAAATTGCATTGCTCTTTGCTCCTTATCTCAAACTCTATCCACCATTATAGATGGACAATGAGAGATTGTCAAATATTGTTTTATTTTCCCAGATTGTCGATCCACTCGTATACCGGCTGACAGATCGCCTTCAGGCTGTCCGGCTCAAACGGGCTGGTCAGACCACATGCTGCGATCGTCTCGTCGATGTTCATCATGCCGCCGATTTTTACGAACTTCATGTATTTCTCCCACGCAGACTCCTTATCCTGTAAGAACAGGGAGAAGAACTGGATCGCCAGTGTCTGTGCGATGGAATAGTCAATATAGTAGAATGGCATACATGTGATGTGAATCTGTCTCTGCCATCCGCCGCCTCTGCTGTAGAATGGAAGGTCTGCAAAATCAATATACGGACGGAACTGTTTTTCCAGTTCTAACCACGCCTGGTTACGCTCCTCTTTTGTCCAATCCGGATTTGTGTATACAAGCTCCTGCCAGTAATCCACGATCACGCTGTATGGAATGAACAGGGATGCACTCTTAGCCAGATGCTCGCTGTATTTCGCAGCGTCCTCCTCAAAGAACAGATGGTGCCACGGACTTGTCAGGAACTCCATGCTCATGGAATGAGTCTCGCAAGCCTCCATCGGAGCATGACGCAGAGCCGGGTACTCGATCAGTTTCTGTGTTGTGTAAGCAGCCAGCGCATGACCACACTCGTGTGTCAGAGTCTTCACGTCTCCGGAAGTACCGTTGGAGTTGGAGAAAATGAATGGATAGCCAAAATCCTGGATAGTCACACAGTAACCTGCATTTCTCTTACCGTTTCTTGCCTCGATATCGAACAGATTCTTATCCATCATTAAATCGATCAGCTCTTTTGTCTCCGGGCTCATCTCACCAAACATCTGCTGTGCGCGCTCAAGGATTTCCTTGGTGCTGTACTTTGGCATCGGGTTTCCGTCTGCAAAGAAGAAATCATCATCATAGAACTTGAAATCTTCGATACCGATTCTCTCTGCCTGTAACTTCTTATATTCCACGTTCTTCGGAACCATCACTTCCAGAACCTGCTGACGGAACTTCGCAACGTCTTCCTTCTTATAAGAACGGTGATTCATCAGATATGCCACTTCTACATAGTTCTCAAAGCCGAGGATCTTCGCCTGTTTTGTTCTGTTTTTCACCAGACGGTCGTAGATTTCATCGGAAAAGACAATCAGGTTATATTCCCGTGCAACCTGCAGCATATCCTTCAGTACGTCAGTGTCATACAGGGCACCGGTGGGGTTGTTGGGATTGATGATAACCATAGCGCGAGTTTTGCTGGTGACCTTGGCGCGCAGATCTGCAACATCGGGATTCCAACCGGAAGCTTCGTCGCAACGGTAGTAAACAGGCTTTGCACCGGCCAGGAGGATCGTGTTGCTCCACAGGGAGTAGTTGGGCGTGGGGATCAGAACCTCGTCACCGGGGTTCAGCAGGGGCATCAGAGCGAAGTTTACAACCTCGCTGACACCGTTGCCGATGAAAATATCATCGGGATGTACACCTTCGATGCCTTTGCTGCGGGAATAGTCCGCAATGGCCCGGCGGGCTTCAATCATGCCCT
>JAZRLX010000165.1:0-6122 GCA_045647085.1 Pilosibacter sp. | reverse complement strand
GACCGCTTGACCAACGGGCCAGTAAATCGAGGCGACAGGATTCGAACCTGCGACCTCTGCGTCCCGAACGCAGCGCTCTACCAAACTGAGCCACGCCTCGTTACCGCTACTGTTTTACCAGCGACTCAGTTATAATAGCATGAGTGTATAAAAAAAGCAAGTACTTTTTACAAAAAATATCAAAAAAGTTTTTGGGTAAATTGGAGGGACCGGCGGTAAGGGGAACCGCCGGTCGTGAGTATGAAAAAGTATAAAAGGTTAATTCCTTGTTACGAGTATTAGAATACACCATAATTGTGACAAAAGTTTGGATATAGTGTGAAAGAAGATGGAAGTTTATAAAAAAAGAATAATCATACGAAGAAAGAATTCTTAATTAATTCAACCGGCATATCAAACTCTGTCCACAGCCGGAATGCCTCCGCACCCTGATAGAGCAGCATATAGGTTCCGTTAAAATGTGGAAGTCCTCTTTCGCGAGCCATTGCCAGAAGCTTTGTTTCTTTTGGATTGTAGATAATGTCAGAAACAATGATCCCGTCAGGCAATAAATCAGCGGATGGAATTGGGCAAGCATCAATATCCGGAGCCATTCCGATGGAGGTTCCGTTGATGACCATAGTACTGTCAGCCAGTTCATGACGAAGGAGTTCTGTATCATAGAAGTCGCAAAGTTTGATTTTGCAGTCTGTTTCTTCCATGAGTGCAGCTGCAATTGCTTCTGCACGTGTATAGAAGCGACTGGTTTTTCGAAGGAATACAGAAATTTCAGCAACACCGTCGAGAGCAGCCTGCACGAGAATTGCGGTCGCAGCACCGCCTGCTCCCAAGAGCGTGATTTTCTTTCCAATGATATCAAAGCCGGCATCTTTTACAGATTGCATGTAACCAATTCCGTCGGTGTTGTGGCCCGTGAGGATCCCATTGTCGTTGACAACTGTGTTGACTGCACCAATCAGTTTGGCTGCCGGAGAAAGGTTGTCACAGAGGGAAATCATTTTGTTTTTGCATGGCATGGTCAGGTTAAAACCACGGGCACCTATAGCTTTCAAGCCGTTTACAGCGGTTTCCAGGGTTGTTTCATCGACTTCAAAAGCCAAATATCTATAATCAAGTCCAAGGGCTTCAAATGCCTTGTTGTGCATCATAGGAGAAATGCTGTGCTTGCATGGACTGCCGAGCAGGCACATGAGGCCGGTGTGACCTGTGATCTGATTGGACATGGTTATACCTCCATTCGAATAAATCTGAAATAATTATAACAGCCATGCGAGAAGATTGCAATGCGCGTGAGAATACGATATAATGTTGATAGATAGTTTTTATCAGATGAGAACTAACTGAAAGAAGAGTTGGAAGTTATGGAATTGAACAAACATATTTTCCTCATTGGATTTATGGGGTGCGGAAAGAGTGCCAATGCACGCTACTTGTCAAAAATGACAGGAATGAAGCAGATGGAAATGGATCAGAAGATCGTGAAGGATCAAGGAATGGCAATTACGGAGATTTTCTCGAAATTTGGTGAGCAGCATTTCCGTGATCTGGAAACAGAACAGATCCGGTCCATGAAAGAGCAGGAACCGATGGTGGTATCTTGCGGAGGCGGAGCAGTACTTCGAGAAGAAAATGTGGCACTGATGAGGTCGTGCGGAACGATCGTGCTGTTGACTGCGACTCCGGAGGCAATCTATGATCGGGTAAAGCATAGCACAGACCGGCCGATCCTCAATGGAAATATGAATGTGGAATATATTGCGGAATTGATGGAAAAACGCCGGCCGAAGTATGAGGCGGCTGCCGATATCGTGATCTCGACGGATATGAAAAATGTTCGGGAAATTTGTGAGGAAATTCTTTCAAAAATAGCACGAAAAAGAAAATAGGAATTGTCTGTGCGAAACCGGATTCGGAGGTATGGGATCGTACTGAGATAAACGTAATTTCATTAGGTAACAGGAGGAAATGAAATGACAATTAAAGAAAAATTTGGACGTCTTGGCATTGATAATGCACCGGGACAGGAGGCGCTGCAGAAGTCACAGGCGCTGGAACTTCGCGGAGAACCGATTCCGGGACCGGCGGTGGACTTTTCTCATGGTGATGTAGATGCTCATAAACCGACTCCGGGAAGTTTTGAAGTGTTTGCAAAAGGTGTAGAAGAAGGCGCTGCTCAGGCGTATACACCGTATCGTGGCCGTAAAACTGTATTGGAACATGTGGCTGAGAGTCTGTCCGCATTTACAGGAGCAAAGATTGATCCGGCAGAGAATCTGATCATCACTCCGGGTACACAGGGAGCTCTGTTCCTTGCCATGGGTGCAAACATTGTTCCGGGAGATAAAGTGGCGATCATGGAGCCGGATTATTTTGCAAACCGTAAGATGGTAGAGTTCTTCCATGCCGAGCTGGTTCCGATCCAGATGAATTATAAGAATGTAGAAAAAGGTTCCGGTATTGATCTGGCGGCACTGGAGCAGGCGTTTGCAAATGGTGTGAAACTGTTCTTATTCTCCAATCCGAACAACCCGGTAGGCTGTGTGTATACATATGATGAGATCGTTACGATCGCAGCGCTGGCGAAGAAATATGATGTGACATTGATCGTAGATGAGCTCTATACCCGTCAGGTATATCCGGGTGTGGAATACACACATCTCTGTGCACAGAAGGAGATTCCGGATAATCTTGTTACAATCATCGGACCGTCCAAGACTGAGTCTTTAAGCGGTTACCGTCTCGGTGTAGCATTCGGTACTGCAGAGATTATCGAGCGTATGGAAAAACTTCAGGCGATCATGTCCCTGCGATGCAGTGGTTACAATTAGGCGGTGTTCTTCACATGGTTCAATGAGCCGGAAGGCTGGCTTGCAGATCGTGTGAGACAGCATATGGAGATTCGAGATGCGATCATGGAGAAGCTGAATGTGGTTCCGGGTGTGTGCGCAAGACCGACAGAAGGCGGAAGCTATCTGTTTGTGGAAATTCCGGAGCTGGATGTGACACTCCATCAGTTTATCCGTATCGTGCGTGAGATGGCCAATGTGATCGTAACTCCGGGTACTGAGTTTGGCCCGCAGTTTATCCACCATTTCCGTATTAACTTCTCTCAGGATAAAGAGAAGGCAGTTGCAGCGATCGAGAGACTGTTGGCAATTATGGAGAGATATCGTAAAGCATAATTATAGAAAGAGGTATTTATTATGAGTAAAGAAGCAAATCCGATCCCGCAGGGTAAATATGTTCCGGCAACCAGATTTGGTGATGTAATCTTCACAGCAGGTATGACACCGAGAAACAATGGTGTACTGATCAAGACAGGTAAGATCGGTCTGGAAGATGCGATTGAAGATTATAATGACGCAGTTCGTCAGGCAGCGAAAAATGCACTGACAGCAGCGAAAAATAAATTGGAAGAGGGCGAGAAGATCGTTCAGATCATGTCCATCACTGTTTATGTAAATGCACCGGAAGGTTTTACAAAGCAGTCTAAAATTGCAGATATTGCATCTGAGTATTTCTGTGAGGAGCTTGGAGAGGCTGGTGTCGGCAGCAGAGCAGCAGTTGGCGTTTCTTCCCTTCCGGGAGATGCACCGGTGGAGATTTCCATTGTGGCAGGAGCTGCAAAATAAAATGTGTATTTAATTGAGGAAATGTTTTTTTAAAAGAGCATTTCCTCTTTTTGTTCATTCCCATATGCAATATTCTGCAAACAAGCTGCGTTTCCGAATTTTGTACATCCATCTATTATCAACCGCTCTCGACCAACTCAGCCCTGACGGGCTTCAGACAAGTGCAGTATTTAGGTTTAGAAAAATAAAATAGTATCTGATAGAAAATCCCGTACATATCTCAAATGATAGGCTGGACGACTGCGCTTCACAAGTTTTGCGCCCTTACAGAGGTCGCAAACGTCCTTATCGCGACCGACGTAAGGGCGAATAAAACGAAGTGAAGCAAAGGTAGTAAGCCGTATTTTGAGATAGTACGGGAATTTTCTACAGATACTTCTATTTTATTTTTACTAACCTAAATACACATATTCTTGATACGACTTACACCAACTCATTGATCATCCTGGCCACCAGTGTCCTTGGAAGCACCACCGGTTTTCCGAACATGGCATGGATCTGTTCCTTCATTTCAACGGTATATCCGATGCAGTCCATAACGATCATGTCGATGGTATCCGGAGTAATCTGCTCTTTTGCAGCAGTGAGGACCGGCTCAAGACCATTGTAAGGAGATACTGCGATCACATGTGCGCTTTTAGCACCGCCTCGAAGCCATTTGTTGGTTACTTGAGTAATTTGTTCAGCAGAAGGGGTAAGGACTGCAAGGCGACAATTTGGCATCGCGGCAGGAACAACCGATGTTAAAATTCGTTCCGGGAAAATTAGTGGTACATTAGCTTCAAAATCTTCCGGGAATTCTCCAGTGCAAAGGAAGAGGATGAGGGACACTCCTTGTTTTTCCAGTTCATAAATGCAATCTTTCAGACGAGGGAGTACATGAGACTCGCCGAAAGTCACGGAGCTTCCGTCTCGTAACCTGGAAACCAGTACGTGATCCTCGGGACCAATCGGAGTAAAGGTCTCGATTTCTTCGCGGGTGAGACCGTCCAGACCACCCATTTGGATTACTTCAATAGAGTTTGAGAGAATCTGTTCCATATCTGGCATCAAATCTGTGCGTGGAGACTGTCCCACGGTGATTGCTCCAATCTTTGTCATATTAGTTGTCCTCCCTTTTTTTATATATTATATCATAACAGATACGTGAGTGAAATGAAAAAACCTCCATACCGCCGGAAATTCAGACAGTATGGAGGTTCATTATTTTGCAAGTGATTTATACATCATTTCTGCAAAGATCCTCAAAGGATTCTCTGCGTACGGCTACATAGCTTTCACCACCGGATAACATTACTACCGGCGGTCTGCCAAGGCGGTTGTAGTTAGAAGCCATGGTGTAGTTGTATGCGCCTGTTGTGCAGACAGCAGCGATATCACCTCTGCCAACGCTGGACGGAACAACGATATGCTCCTGGATGATATCTCCGGATTCGCAGCAGCGACCAACGAGGTCACATTTGAAATCGCAGATTTCATCCATTTTGTTTGCGATAAAGCAGGTATATTTGGAACCGTAGAGCGCGAAGCGTGGGTTGTCGCCCATACCGCCGTCGATGGAAACATAGTTCTTGTATCCCGGGATCTTTTTCACAGTTCCTACGGTATATAATGTCATACCGGCATCAGCAACGATGCTTCTGCCCGGTTCCATGTGGATTTCAGGAACATTGATACCGAGTCTTGCACAAGTCTCTTTGATCGCAGCAGCAACCTCACCAACTTTTGTTTCGATGTCCAGATACGGATCTGTATCCACATAGCGAACACCGTAACCACCGCCGAGATCTAACATCGGAGCTTCGAAGCCGATCATTTCTTTCATCTCAGCAATGAACTCCAGCATAACAACAGCAGCGCGCTCGAAAATGTCTTCTTCAAATACCTGAGAGCCGACGTGGCAGTGGAAGCCCATCAGTTCCACGTGCGGCTGAGCCAGAGTGAATTTCACGATCTCAGCTGCCTGCCCTGTCTCGATCGCAGTACCGAACTTGGAGTCTACTTTACCGGTAGCAACTGCCTCATAAGTGTGCGGATCGATACCCGGTGTGAGACGGAGGAGAAGTTTCTGACGGATGCCTCTGCGGGCAGCTTCAGCTTCAACGGCTTTTACTTCTTCTTCGTTGTCTGCTACGAAATATCCAATACCGTTTTCAATTGCGAAACGGATATCTTCGTCGGTCTTATTGTTACTGTGGAAGTATGCCTGGGAGAGGTCGAATCCTGCTTTGAGTGCAGTATAGATCTCGCCGGAGGAAACTACGTCGATTCCCATTCCTTCTTCGCGCATGATCTCGTAGATACGCTTGAAGCAGCAAGCTTTGGAAGCATATAACGGCTGCGCAGACGGTCCGAAGTGTTTTTCAAATGCATGCTTGTATGCACGGCATTTTTCACGGATCTTGTCTTCATCCATCAGATAGAGCGGAGTACCATATTGTTCAGCAAGTTTTGTTGTATCCTGACCTGCAAAGTGAAGGATACCGTTTT
>JAZRLX010000164.1:0-6820 GCA_045647085.1 Pilosibacter sp. | reverse complement strand
GGTCGCAAATTTCCTTGTATTTACAAGGAATCTGCACATTTAGACCGGTGAGTTCGAGACCTTCCTCACCTAAAACAAAACTAAAGGAGAAAACTAAATATGAAAGAAAACAAGACTCGTAACCTTGTGTTTGGTGCATTGATCGCAGCCATTTATGTGGTGCTTACGTTATTATTGCGCCCGATCAGCTATGGACCGATCCAGTTCCGCATCTCGGAAGCCCTTTGCGTCTTACCGTATTTTACACCGGCGGCAATCCCGGGTGTATTTATCGGTTGTCTGGTTTCCAATCTATTAGGCGGTGCAGTTCTGATGGACGTTGTGTTCGGAAGCTTGGCAACGTTGATCGGTGCAATTGGATCCTGGTTGTTTCGTAAGAACCGCTGGCTGGTATCTTTGCCGCCGATTTTATCAAATACACTGATCATTCCGTGGGTATTGAAGTTTGCTTACGGATCAGAAGATTTGATCTGGTATATGATGATCACGATCGGTATCGGAGAAATCCTGGCGATCGGAGTGCTGGGTCAGGTGCTGATTTCTGTGCTTGCGAAGTATAGAAGGATGATATTTGGATAGTTATAAACTGCTTATTCTGTAAGAACGGAATAGGCAGTTTTTTTCATAAGGTAGATTTTCTGGATAAATTATGTTATGATAAATCCAAATAGCAAAGTATGTAATCCGAGAGGAGATTTTAATGTATCATATAGATTTTAACAAACCAAACCATGTTCATTTCATTGGAATCGGCGGTATCAGCATGAGTGGTCTCGCTGAGATCCTGCTGGAGCGTGGATTTACTGTATCCGGTTCAGACGCACACGAGTCTGAACTGACCAAAATGCTGGAGCACAACGGTGCGCAGGTATTCTACGGTCAGAAGGCGGAGAATATTATTGAAGGAATTGATGTAGTTGTGTATACAGCAGCAATTCATCCGGATAATCCGGAGTATATGGCAGCGGAAGCGAAGGGAATCCCGATGCTTTCCAGAGCTGACTTTTTAGGTCAGATCATGCGAAATTATAAGGAGTCCATCGCAATTGCGGGAACCCACGGAAAGACAACTACGACATCTATGGTGACTCAGATCCTGATGGACGCAAAGGCAGATCCGACCGTTACGGTTGGCGGTATGCTGGATGTCATCGGAGGAAATATCCGTGTTGGTGGTGACAAATTGTTTGTCATGGAAGCATGCGAGTATACAAACAGCTTTTTATCTTTCTTCCCGACCATTGAAGTCATCTTAAACATTGAAGCGGATCATCTGGATTTCTTTAAGGATCTGGACGATATCCGTAATTCCTTCCGTGAGTTTGCAAAACTGCTTCCGGAGGACGGTACTTTGATCATCAACAGTGATATTGAGAATTATCAGGAGATCTGCAAGGGTCTGTCCTGTAAGGTTGTGGCAGTAGGAAGCGACCCGGAAAAGAGCCATTACAGTGCAGCGAACGTAACATTTGGCGCGACTGCCTGTGCAACATACGATCTGTATGTAGATGGTGTGAAGACAGACACAGTGACACTGGGAGTACCTGGTATGCACAATGTATACAACTCTCTTGCAGCGATCGCGGCAGCAGATGAGGTTGGCATTAGTCTGGAGGACATCAAGAAAGGACTTCTTTCTTATTCCGGAACTCATCGTCGTTTTGAGAAGAAGGGTGAGCTGAATGGTGTGACCATCATCGACGATTATGCACATCATCCGCAGGAGATCGAGGCTACATTATCCACAGCGAAGAATTATCCACACAGAGAAGTTTGGTGTATCTTCCAGCCTCATACGTATTCCAGAACAAAATCTCTGTTTGATGAATTTGCAGAGGCCCTTTCCATGGCAGATCATGTGGTTCTTGCGGACATTTATGCAGCGCGTGAGACAGATACACTGGGTATTAGTTCTCAGATGTTAGCGGAAAAGATCGCTTCCCTGGGTACAGATGCATATTTCTTACCGACATTTGATGAGATTGAAAAATTTATTTTAGAAAAATGTATCCACGGCGATTTGTTGATAACTATGGGCGCCGGAGATATTGTAAAAGTAGGGGAAAACCTGTTATCCAAATAAGTTATCCACATTATCCACAAAGTTTTCAACAATTTAACGCTGGAAACTTTGTGGATTTTTTGATTTACATAATAAAATTATCAACTGTGTGGAAAACGTTGGAAATACAAGGATTTCGACGGTTTTCGAGTGGTTTCGCAAATGTTATGTAATATAGTTATCCACGTTATCCACATTATCCACAATACAGCCGGTGGATAATTCCGCCTATTTCATTTTGGTGCGGTTTATGATATGATAGGAACAGGAATGAATGAAGGGTGAGAAGATATGAATTTAGGACTGAGTCGTGCAATGTCCGTAAATGTGACGGTGATTTCCAACGAATTTATTGATACATATATGGCAGCTGCCAATGGGGAATATGTGAAGGTATTCCTTTATTTGCTGCGCCATGAGAAGGAAAACGTGACGGTATCTGCGATCGCGGATGCATTGAACCATACAGAGGCAGATGTGAAGCGTGCACTCAGTTACTGGAAGGAAGTCGGAGTGTTGGCAGTAGATATGCAGAACTCTAACGAGGCACCGGAAAGAGCCGGTCGACAGCAGAGTCAGAGTGTTGTGGAAACAGCAGCGACAGTACAGTCTGTTGAGTCAGAGCAAAGCAAACTGCTTCCGATCCCGGAACCGGGCAACAGTTTTGAACGCCGCCAGAAACTTTCCGGAGATGAGGAGTTCAAAGCGCTGACCTATGTGGTTCAGCAGTACCTCGGAAAGATGCTCACCTCGATGGAAATGGAGATGTTTGAGTACTTGTATGATGACCTGAAGATGTCCAGCGAACTGTTGGAGTATCTGGTGGAGTATTGTGCCGGAACCGGTCATAAGAGTATTCGCTACATAGAGAAAGTGGCTCAGAATTGGTATCAGATGGGGATCAAGACCCGCGAAGATGCGAAGGATTATACAATCCGGTTTTCCAGAGATACTTCATCCGTTATGAAGGCGTTCGGAATTACGAATCGAAATCCGGGTACGGCTGAGCAGGAATATATGAAAAAATGGTTTAAGGAGTACGGTTTTGACACGTCCATTGTGAAGGAAGCGTGTGACCGTACGATCACAACGACCGGATCTGCAAGTTTTCCATATGCGGATAAGATCCTGGCTGGCTGGAAGGAAAATGGCGTACGGACGCTGAGTGATATCCAAGAGCTGGATAAACGTCGCCAGATGGCGAAACCGCAGCAGGAGAAGCAGACCGGACGCGGTCCGGGAAACAGTCGTACAGGAGGACAGAAGTCTTCTGCCTCCGGAAATAACCGTTTCCGCAACTTCGAAGAAAGAAGCTATGATTACGAATCTCTCGTTTGGGAGAATATGAGAAAACAGAAGGGAGGCTCCGGAGATGGCACTCAGTAATTCACAGTATCAGGCAATCATGCGAATTTATAACCAGCGTCAGATTCAAAACAAGCGTGAACAAGATGACCGTATCCGAGAAGTCTTCGCGAGGATCCCGCAGGTGGAGGCTCTGACGGACGAGATCACAGCGGCGATGGCGCAGGCGGGCAGACGCATGGTTATGGGTGATCCGGACGGAGCGGCTGCGATGAAGCGTGAGGCAGCGGCGCTCAAAGAACAGAAGATCATGTATATGAAGCGAAATGGTTATCCGGAAGATTATATGGAGATGCATTACCGCTGCAGAGATTGTCGTGACACCGGTTATCAAGACGGAAAGAAATGCCATTGCTTTAAGAGGATGGAGATCGAGATCCTCTATGATCAGTCTAATATTCGAGATGTACTGGCGCGCGAGAATTTTGATACTCTTTCGTTGGAATACTATGATCGCGAGAAGATCGATGAAAAAACCGGAATGACGGTCCTTGAATATATGACCATGATCATCAATGAGTGTAAGGAATATGTTCGCAATTTCGGTGAGGAAAAAGGAAGCATCCTGTTTACCGGAAGTACCGGATGCGGAAAGACATTCCTCAGCAACTGTATCGCACGCGAATTGATCCAGAGAGGATTTTCTGTCGTGTATCTGACCGCAACTGATATGTTTGATATTCTTTCAGACAGTCGCTTTGGCAACCGAGATGAGGAAGAAGCAAAAGACCGTGCGGCGTACATTTTAGATTGTGATCTCTTGATCATCGATGATCTGGGTACTGAATTGATCAACACATTTACGGCTTCTCAGTTATTTTACTGTGTGAATGAGCGTCTGAACAGAAAGAAAGGAACGATCATTTCTACGAATCTGGCTCTCAATCGCATGCAGGACGAATTCACAGAGCGTGTAACGTCCAGAATTATGAGCCAATACCGTATTTTCCCGCTTCTCGGTGATGATCTGAGGTTTGTTCGCCGCGGATATGGGAAATAGGTTGACGTAAAAGCCGTTTGATGTTATAAAGTTACGTAAATATGAAGAAAACTGACGACTGCACTGCATAACAGGGGGAGAAATTTATGCTGTACAAAGAGAAAAAGATCGAAACGATTCCGGTTGGACCACTTGGCCTTATTCCGTTAAGAAGCTGTACGGAGCTTGGTAAAAAAGTTGATGAGTGGCTGGTGAACTGGAGAAGAGAAAGAGAGAGCGAGCACAAAACTACCATTCAGTTCGCGGAGTATCAGAAAGATACTTATATTTTAAATGCCAGAACACCTCGTTTTGGTTCCGGTGAGGGTAAAGGTGAGATCTTAGAGACAGTTCGTGGTGATGATTTATACATTATGGTTGACGTGTGCAACTATAGTGAATCTTACTCCTTAAACGGTATGAAGAATCACATGTCTCCGGATGACCATTATCAGGATCTGAAACGTGTTATCGCATCTGCGTCCGGTAAGGCAAAACGTATCAACGTAATCATGCCGTTCCTCTATGAGAGCCGTCAGCATAAACGTTCTCAGCTTCGCGAGTCTCTTGACTGTGCGGTTATGCTTCAGGAGCTGGTAAACATGGGTGTTGAAAATATTATTACTTTTGATGCACATGATCCGCGTGTACAGAATGCGATCCCGTTAAAAGGATTTGAGACTGTTCCGCCGACTTACCAGTTTATCAAACATCTGTTAAAGAATGAAAAAGATCTGAAGGTTGACAATGAGCATATGATGGTGATCAGCCCGGATGAAGGTGCAACAGGTCGTGCGATCTACTTCGCAAACGTATTAGGCCTTGATATGGGTATGTTCTACAAACGTCGTGATTACTCCAGAGTGATCAATGGACGTAACCCGATCGTTGCACATGAGTTCCTTGGTGCAAACGTAAACGGCAAAGATGTGATCATTATCGACGATATGATTTCTTCCGGTGAGAGTATGCTGGATACTGCGAAGGAATTAAAGAGAAGAGGCGCCAATAAAGTATTTATCTGCACAACCTTCGGCCTGTTTACAAATGGTCTGAAGAAGTTTGATGAGTACTATGAGAATGGTTATATCGATCGTGTTCTGACAACAAACCTGGTTTACCAGACACGTGAGCTGTTATCCAAACCGTGGTATATCGATGTAGATATGAGTAAATACATCGCTCTTATCATTGACAACCTGAACCACGATTCTTCTATCAATGAACTTATGAAGCCGTCAGGCCGTATTCAGAGAGTTCTTGCGAAATATCGTGCAGGCGAAGAGATTATTTAAAGATTATAAAGTTTATCAGGCGGCTGTCCCGGTTGGGGCAGCCGTTTTTTTTGACTGATGAACGATAAACTGGAAGAAAAAACCTATTGCAGAACAAAAGAGTTTGGGTTATTATGTCACCACTGGTTAGTCAAAACTAACCCAAGGAGGTGAACATGAATTTTATGGTAAAACGAGAAGGGCACATGACGGATGGGTTGATGGTTTTGTTGATCATTCTCAGCATAGGATCTCTATTTATCGGAGCCACGGATATCGAGCCCGGAATGTTGGTCTTCGGAAAGGATCCAATGGCGCTGAGGATTTTTCTTTCCGGGCGAGTTCCGCGATTGTTGGCGATTTTGTGTACCGGTGTCGGAATGAGTGTAGCCGGATTGATCATGCAGCAGCTTTGCAGGAATAAATTTGTTTCACCGACAACCGGAGCAACAATCCAGTCAGCTCAGTTTGGAATTGTGCTGGCGATGGTATTTGTACCGTCGATGGGACTTGGAATGCGCACATTGTTTGCATTTGTGATGGCTGTGGCAGGAACTTTATTGTTTGTATTCTTTGTCCAGAGGATCAAAGTGAAAGATGCGGTTCTTGTACCTCTGATCGGAATTATGTTCGGAAATATCATTGGCGGGATCACGAACTTCCTTGCATATCAGTGGGAAGTAACGCAGCAGTTGTCCACATATTTTTCGGGATCATTTGCATTGATCTTGAAGGGAAATTATGAACTGGTGTATCTGGTGTTACCACTGGTGATCCTGGCCTTCCTTTATGCGAACCATTTCAACATTGTCGGAATGGGACAGGAGTTTTCCAAAAATCTGGGCGTGAATTATAACGTGGTCATGATTCTCGGCCTTTCTATCGCAGCTGTTATTACCGCAAGTGTGATCGTGATTGTTGGACAGATTTCTTATATCGGTCTGATCGTACCGAATCTGGTTTCTCTGTTTAAGTGAGATAAGATCCGCGGAAGTTTATTGGATACGGCATTGTTCGGAGCACTGTTTGTGCTGATCTGCGATATGATCGCAAGAGTTGTGATAATTCCGTATGAGCTGCCGATCGAACTGATCGTTGGAATCATTGGAAGTATTATTTTTATTATCATGCTGTTCTATA
>JAZRLX010000163.1:0-13846 GCA_045647085.1 Pilosibacter sp. | reverse complement strand
AATTTTGTTGAAAAGGTTTTTCACAGTTTTTTAAGAAATTAAATGTGTATTTAAACAAGTCCACTTGATAATAAAGAAGTCCCAGGTTGACAGGGATTTCCAAGCGGACCCGCTCTCGCACAGAGAATTGCGTAACGGTACTAAGGCGCTAAAGCGCCAAGTACCGACGGAATTCTATAGTCCTTCTTGAAAACACCTGCCAGCTTGGGATTTTTTTATGGCCAAGTTGTCTTAACTAAATACTGAATATTTGAACGAACAAAAAGAGGAAATGCTCTTTTTAAAAGCATTTCCTCAATTAAATACGTATTTACTTCAGATATGTATCCATCCAGTTCAGGATCTCTGTCATACGATCGATACGGTTTTCCGGTTTACCACCACGGGATAATTCATGGTTTTCACCGTGGAATAAGCACATCTTTGTCGGAACACCCTGTCTCTTTAATGCACTGAACATGGAGAGACCATCTGCCATGTAGCAGCGGTAGTCTTCATCAGAGTGGATGATGAGGGTTGGTGTCTTGAAGTTCGGAGCATACTTTAACGGAGACTGTTCCCAGAGCTTATCGAAGTCATGGATTGTATCGCCGCCTACGTTTGCGTACGGGAATGTATGTCCGATATCAGATGTATGCTCAAATGCAACCCAGTTACAGATGGAACGCTGTGTAGCAGCAGCTTTGAATCGGTCTGTGTGACCAATGATCCAGTTTGTCATAAATCCACCGTAGGATCCGCCTGTAACACCAACACGTGTCTGATCGATCATCGGATAGGATTCCAGTACTTTATCTGTGAATTCCATCAGGTTTGCGTAGTCAACTGTACCGTAGATACCATTGATATCACCAAATGCTGTACCACGTCCGTCAGATCCTCTCGGGTTGGAGAAGAATACGAAGTAACCGGCGTTTGCCCACATCTGCATCTCATGGTGGAATACATCGGAGAAGACTGTTCTCGGACCGCCGTGGATATGGAGGATCGCCGGATAAGTCTTTCCTTCTTCGTAATCAGCTGGTTTCATAACCCAGCCATGGATCTCATAACCATCTGTTGCTGTAAATGTAAGCGGTTCCGGAGTTACAACGGAAAGCTCAGCAAGAAGAGCGCCGTTGAAATCAGTGATCTGCTCACCATCTAAGTAAAGTTCTGCAAGCTTCTGTCCCTGCATCTCACAGCTTACCAGATGCTCACCGTTGAAGTCGAAGCTGTTGCAGCTGCTGCCTGTTGTAAGGCTTTCAGAGATATTGCCGTCTTTATCAAGTTTTCTCAGCCATGTATAGTCATCTACTGTGGAAAGGAAGTAGAAGTCATCGCCAACCAGTTTAGAACCGCGACCGGCGCCGTATTTTGCGTCGGAACCAACAGAACCGGAACCGATGGAAGCATCATACTCAGCAACATGTGTGAGAACACCGTCGTTTAAGTTAATTGTATAGAACTCATTGTATTTTACGCAGCCCATATCGTTTGTCTCATTTGCAGCGATAAGTGCTTCGTTTTCATTTAACATCTGGATCACACCTGTACGTAAGGAATCCGGCTCAACGATTGTCTTAGTTTCGCCAGTTGCCATATTGTAGAGGTAGATACCTGCGTACAGACCGCGGAGACCCTGTTTCCACGGGAATGCCTTATAAAGGATCAGATCGCCGTAAACGGATGTTTCCATGCAGTCTGTCCAATCACATACGATGTATGTTAATTCGCCTGTTGTCTTGTCACAGATCGCAAGGCGGTTTCTGATAGCGTTTGTATAACCAAGGCCATTACCCCAGAACGGAAGCTCATCAAATACTTCGTAGGATTTCTTTCTTGTATCCTTGTGGTTGTCCTGTTTAATAGATACTAAGTAGTTGCCGTTCGGAAGAGTCTTGATACCGGATGCTTTTGCCGGAACTGTAAAGAGTTCAATTGCTTCGCCGCCATTCGGGGAGATTTCGTTGAATGCTGTGATATCTTCACCTGCAGCTGCTTTCTTTTTCGCCTCAGCGCTTCTGTTAGCCGGGAAAATAAGAGTATTTTCCTGTGTCCATGCGTAAGACTTTGCATCGCCGCCGCTTGTGAGTTTTACAACTTTCTTTGCTTCCATATCGTAAACATAGATATTGCCTTTGTAGTTGTTGTCCGCTTTGTCCGCTGTGGACACGATGAAAGCAATATATTTGCCATTCGGAGAGAATGTAGGATTGCTTACAAACTGAAAGTCGAGAAACGTATTGATTGCAATTTTTTTCATGGTGTTGCCTCCGTGTTTTGATAATTCTTTACTCTATTATAACATTACTTTGTTGCGTGTCAAGAAAAGCTCTTGCCAACTAAAAAAAATAATGCTAGAATATTTAAGATTATGAGGATCATGTGTTGTTTTGAGAAACTTACACAGAAAATAGAAAGAAAACAAAGGAGCAAAGAAGATGTCAGGACATTCTAAATTCGCCAATATTAAACACAAAAAAGAAAAAAATGATGCTGCAAAGGGTAAGATCTTTACAGTTATCGGTAGAGAAATCGCAGTAGCTGTTAAAGAAGGCGGTGCAGATCCGGCTAACAACAGCAAGCTCCGTGATGTTATTGCAAAGGCAAAATCCAACAACATGCCGAACGATACGATCGAGCGTGGTATCAAAAAGGCAGCAGGTGACTTAGGTTCCGTAAACTACGAGCAGCTTACTTACGAAGGCTATGGCCCGAACGGTATCGCTATCATCGTAGAGACACTGACAGACAACAAAAACCGTACAGCAGCAAACGTTAGAAGTGCTTTCACAAAAGGCGGCGGAAACGTTGGTGCACAGGGAAGTGTATCCTTCATGTTTGATAAAAAGGGCCAGATCATCATCGACAAAGAAGAGTGTGAGATGGATGCTGACGAATTAATGATGCTTGCTCTTGATGCAGGTGCAGAAGATTTCGCAGAGGAAGAGGACAGCTATGAAGTGATCACAGATCCGGATTCCTTCAGTGAAGTTCGTGAGGCTCTCGAGAAAGAGGGTATCCCGATGCTTCAGGCAGAGGTTACTATGATCCCGCAGAACTGGGTCGATGTACACGATGATGAGACAGTGAAGAAGATGAACAGACTTCTCGGTCTTCTTGATGAGGATGATGACGTTCAGAACGTTTATCACAACTGGGACGAATAAAAAATGATTTTAGAAAAAGCAAAAGAACTATTGGAATCGAATGGTTATACTTGTGTTATTTCAGACGGAACGGATGTTTATACATCTACACTCCGTGGAGTAAAACCATTGGTACAGTTCCTTGAAAACGGAACGATTCCTTCCGGTCTTTCCGCTGTGGACAAAGTAGTCGGAAAGGCAACTGCTTATCTCTATGTATTGCTCAAGGTGAAGGAGCTCTATTCTCAGATTATCAGTGAGCCTGCATTAGCAGTTTTACAGGCCAATGGAATCCGTGTGCAGTATGGACAGATGGTACCGAATATTATTAATCGCAAAGGAGACGGTATCTGTCCTTTCGAAATGGCTGTTATGGAGATCACAGATCCTGCAATGGCATATGATGCGATTTTACGTAAGATGCAGGAGATGAATATTACAATTCAATAGTTTACATCACAGAAAACAAAATGGGATATTCCGTCCAAGGGATATCCCATTTTATTTTACTTGTGGTATAATCAATGAAAATAATACAGGAGAAGTTTTAGTTATGAAGGTAAGACTTAGTACACTTTGTTATATAGAGAAAGAAAACCAGTATCTGATGCTGCATCGTGTAGTCAAAAAAAATGATGTTAATAAGGACAAGTGGATCGGTGTTGGTGGACATTTTGAAGAAGGAGAAAGTCCGGAAGAATGCGTTCTTCGAGAAGTGAAAGAGGAAACCGGCTATACTTTAACATCATACCGATACCGTGGTCTGGTAACCTTTGTATTTGCTGATATAGAGATGGAATATATGTCGCTGTTTACTGCAGATGGATTCGAAGGAGAACCGATCCCGTGCAACGAAGGCGTATTGGAATGGGTAGATATCGAAAAAGTTTGGAAATTAAATTTATGGGAAGGGGATAAGATTTTCTTCCGCCTCTTAGATGAAAATGTACCATTTTTCTCCTTGAAGCTGGTTTATAACAAAGAAGGAATAATGGAATACGCTGCTTTGAATGGCAAAACGATGGAGATGTTTGATGTGATCGATGAGGAAGGAAAACCGACAGGAATGATCAAGGAACGTGGTGTGGTTCATAGGGAAGGTGCGCTCCATGCAACATCCCATATCTGGATCGCAAGACCAAATGAAAAGAGTGGCTATGATATTTTACTCCAGAAGCGCAGCCTGGAAAAGGATTCTCATCCTGGTTGTTATGATATTTCCTCTGCAGGTCATATTACGGCAGGAGACGATCCATTAAATTCTGCAATCCGTGAACTGGAGGAAGAACTTGGCATAAAGGCAAAGCCAGAAGAATTGGTAGAATTTGGTATACAGTTCAAAAACTACGAAGGAGAATTTTACGGAAAGCCGTTTCGCGATAACCAGAGAAGCATTCTCTATTTATACAAGGAGCCATTAGACATAGACACACTTCGACTTCAAGAATCAGAGATTGAGTCTGTGATCTGGATGGATTATAGAGAAGCGTTGCAGGCGATCTGTGAGAATTCGATGAAGCATTGTATTTATGAAGAAGAGTTCCGAAAACTAGGAAAAGTGCTCGGATTAGAGTAGCGATACTATATATAGAAGAAAGGCGTTCAAAATTATGGCAAAAACTGTAAAAACGAATGTGATGCGTCTGTTGGATAAAGCGAAAATTTCATACGAGGCGAAAGAATATCCGGTAGACGAAAATGATCTTTCCGGCAGTCACGTTGCGGACCTTCTCGGCGTGGATCACGGAAGTATGTTTAAAACGCTTGTGCTGAAAGGTGATAAGACAGGATATTTGGTCTGCTGTATCCCGGTGGATGGAGAAGTGGATTTAAAGAAGGCCGCAAAAGCAGCCGGAGATAAGAAAGTAGAGATGCTTCCCATGAAAGATCTGTTGGCTGTGACCGGTTATATTCGCGGTGGTTGCTCTCCGATCGGTATGAAAAAGCGGTTTCCGACCTATCTGGATTCTTCAGCATTACAGTATGAAATGATTACGGTCAGTGCGGGGCAAAGAGGCGCTCAGGTAATCCTTTCTCCGGAGGATTTAATGACCATGGTGGGGGCAAAAGCCACAGATTTGATGTGAAAGTGGTTTACATAAGAAAAAACACAATCAGAATCATGGGAAAAGTGGGGGTTAAAAATTAACAAAATTGTAACAAATAGAAAAACAACCATCTGCCACTCTGTACAAAAAACACGAAAATATCGAAGATTTTTTATTGCAAAATGTTAAAAAAAGATTACAAATGTTAAAAAAGTCCTTGTAAATTACGCCAAACTTGCATCACCCTTATTGACATTTTTACTGAAGGTCTCCTATAATCACAATCACCACCCGAACAGGGATGGAAACTAGAGGCGGTCATCATTCTGGCAAAGTGATGACAACAGAGGAGAATAGAGGTATCCGATGAAAGATTTATGGAACTCATTTCTTCAGACAGTTATCCAATTTGTGAGAGATCTGTATGCAGGATTGTCAAAAGCAATGCATCGCAACGCAGTCTTAATGGCTGCCGGAATTTCGGTTGTGACAATGCTGACTTTTGCGGCAGGTGACTTACACGTAGGCGGACATAACGCAATGGTAGCATTTGCCGAGACTCAGGAACATAGATCTGAGGCGGAAACTGAGCTGGAGGAAGCTGATTTAACAGAATCAGCAACTGACAAGGAAAATGTAGAAAACGAATTTACAGTAAACGAACATAAGAGTGAAACAGAAACAGCTGCTCTGACTGATGAGGTTACAGAGGAGACAGTTGTGGAAACACATACAACAACATTTGCTGATATGCCGGAGGAGGAAAAAAAGGAACTTCCGGGATACGAAGAAGCAACAGAGGCTTTCGTGGAAATCAAAGAAGCAGAGGAAGCAATCGACCTCTCTGAAAGTGATTATAATACATTGCTTCGAATCGTACAGGCAGAGTCCGGTGGTTGCGATATCATTGGTAAGATCCTGGTTGCAAATGTAATTTTAAACCGTGTGGACAGCAATGAATTTCCGGACAGCATCCATGGTGTTGTTTACCAGAAATCTCAGTTCTCTCCGGTTATTGACGGCTCTATCGACCGTTGTAAAGTATCGGATGAGACAAGAGAAGCTGTTGAACGTGCATTAAATGGCGAAGATCCTTCTGAAGGTGCTCTGTATTTTATGAACAGAAGCAAATCTGCTCCGAAAAATGTTCGCTGGTTTGATACAAAACTGAGCTTTCTGTTTAAGCATGGTGAGCATGAATTCTTTAAATAACATATTATGATAAAGTCATTTCCCCGACATTTTGTATGTCGGGGTTTTATTTTTGTATTGAAAACAGATATGAGAGCATATATAATTTTATCAGGATAATCAAATACGAAAGAGGATAGAATTATGAAAAAATATATCTTTTTTGATCTGGATGGAACATTGACAGACTCCATGCCTGGTATTGTAAAGTCTGTACAGCACGCATTAAAGCATTATGGGATCGAAGTAGAGGATCTGAATGAATTAAAACCATTTGTTGGCCCACCGCTTGTAGAGAGTTTCCAGAAATATTACGGATTTACCAAAGAACAGTCACTGGAAGCAATTACAGTATTTCGTGAGTATTATACAGTAAACGGCTGGTGTGATAATGCACCTTACGACGGCATCGAGTTTGTTCTGCAGAACTTGATCGCCAGCGGAAAGAAATTATATGTGGCGACATCTAAGCCGGAGTGGATGGCTAAAAAAGTTCTGGAACATTTTTGTCTGGATTTTTATTTCGAATTTATCGGCGGTGCAGAGAGCGACGAGGTCCGTTCAAAAAAAGATGAAGTGATCCGGTATGTGATGGAAAGTTGTGGACTTCAGAATAAAGACGAGATCGTTATGGTCGGAGATCGCAGTCATGATATCGTTGGCGCACATAAGTCAGGTCTTGAAGCAGTCGGTGTTCTTTATGGATACGGCGACAGAGAAGAGATGGAGCAGGCAAATGCTGAGTGGATCACAGAGACAACCATGACATTGGGAGAACTTCTTGTGAATCTGTAAGGAAATGGAACTTGAAAAAATTACGGTCATGAGTTATAATAATTTCATAACAAAATGATGTGTTGCAATTCCTGGAATGCTCGACACTCCTGTTTATTTTGAACCTACATTTTGACAAAAGGGATTCCTATATTTTTGGGTGGATGTCAGGCCTCCTTTTGAGTGGAAGGCAGAAGTCCAAGTGCGGTTACCCACCTAGCAAGGCTAGGCGTCAATTATGCAGGAACCGGCATTTTGGGATTGCGAAAGATAAAGAGCAGCGAGAAATCGCTGCTTTACTTTTAAGGAGAAAACGGACAAAATGAAAGATCGTAAATTCTCAAAGTATATGTTTGCCGGAGTGACAGCTGTAACTGTCATCGCGGTTTCGATATTGTTAGTTTTTTTGTTTTTAGAAAGACAGGCAGTTGCTTCGTTTTTCGATAAGATCATGGAGATTTTATCACCAATTATCATAGGTGCTGTATTAGCATTTTTAGTATCTCCGGTATACAATTCATTTTACAGAAAAACCGTAGACCTTATTGCTGCATCTCCTGAAAAAGAAGAAAAGGCAAAAAGTCTTGCGAGGCTGCATGGTACGGTCGTAAGTGTGATCGTTCTTTGTGTTGTGATCGTGAGTTTGTTATATCTGATCATCCCGCAGCTGTATTCCAGCATTGTGAGTATCGTAAACAATATGTCTGATTATGTACAGAATATCAGCAATTGGATCGAGGCTATTTTCGAGAGCAATCCACCGATCGAAGCAGCGGTGTTGAATGTATACCAGCAAAGTGTTGAGTCACTTCAAAATTGGGCGAATACCAGTTTGATCCCGAATTTAGAAGATCTCGGAAGTTATAATTTTGAAAATCTCGGAAAAATTGTCGGAGGCTTATCCGGCAGTCTGATGGGTGCGGTAAATCTGGTAAAGAATTTATTCATTGGCATCATTGTGATGATCTACCTGCTGAATATTAAAGACACATTGTCTGCGCAGTGCAAAAAGATTTTCTACGCCTTTTTACCGTTAAAAGTGGCGAATGGAGTGGTAGAAGAGTTTCGTTATATTCACAGAGTTTTTTCCGGTTTCATTATCGGAAAGATCATTGATTCAGTGATCATCGGAATTATTTGCTATGTGGCAATGGTACTGTTGAAGCTTCCGTTTGAACTTTTGATCAGTGTGATCATTGGTGTGACAAATGTGATCCCGTTCTTCGGCCCGTTTATCGGGGCGATCCCGAGTGCGATCTTGGTGTTTTTGATCAGTCCGGTACAGTGTCTGTATTTTGTGATACTCATTCTGGTCTTACAGCAGTTTGACGGTAATATTTTGGGACCGAAGATTCTTGGAAACTCTACAGGACTTTCCAGTTTCTGGGTTTTATTCTCGATCCTGTTATTTGGCGGATTATTTGGGTTTGCAGGTATGATCCTGGCAGTTCCTATGACAGCTGTGATCTTTGATCTGTTTGCAAAACTTCAGTATTATTATCTCCGTAAAAAAGGGTTGTCTCCGGATACCAGAGATTACAAAGAGTTGAAGATGATCGACGAACTGACTAAAAAATATATTAATTAATATTTAAAACGTACAAAAGTAACTGGAATTGAATTACCAAACCAGTTACTTTTTTTGTTGAAAAAATGTAAGGTTGGTGCTATGATTTAATTTGTAAATATAGTCCTATAAGGAGTAATTTATGGATTTTTCAATTAAGTTGGAACTTGTTGCATTGATCATCCTTGCAATCCTGACGTTGTTTCATTTTGACAGACACAACAGCAGCAATACCAGGTATCGTTTATATTCTGCAAGTTTGATTTTCGCCATTTTGACTGTGTTATTTGATATTTGTTCGACGATGGTGATGCGAGCAGCGGGAACGTTTCCGGCATGGATCGTGATCGCATTGAATACCTTGTATTTTATCTCGTTGGATATGACGTTTTCGCTTATTGCGATATATTGTTTTTACATTATGTTTGAACACTCTGTTGACAGACACTGTTATCAGATTGCATCAAAGATCATTATCGCATTTGCGATCGTACTGTTTTCGATCAATATTTTAAATCTGTGGTTTGGCTGGATTTTTACGTTTGAAAACGGAGGATACGAGAGAGGACCTTACAACCAGATCGGTTACATTCCAATGTTTATTGAGGTCGGGATGTTTTGCGTCTGCTATTTACGAAATCGTACGTGGGTTGGTACATCTTTAAAGCGGTTAGTGCAGACTCTTCCTACGTTGGTTTTATTAATGACGATCATTCAGGTCTTGTTTCCTGATTTTATATTTACCGGAATGTTGTCTGCTATCGTCTGTATGGTTCTGTTCATCAATTTTCAAAGTACACGAAATGGCCGTGATGCGCTGACAGAACTTCCGAGTCGTACAAACTTCATGCAGGAAATCCGTGCGCGCAGAAAACGTGGTGAAACGATTCAGTTGATCATGGTGCATCTGGATCGATTTGAAGAGGTTAATAAGCGGTACGGCGTGAAAATGGGCGATGCAGTTCTATTTTCAATTGCATCCTTTTTGAACAGAAAGATGAGCGAATATCAAGTTTGTCGTTTCGGAAATACAACATTTTTATTGATGGCAAAGGCTTCCACAAGAAAGAAAGAGATACAGAATGTGAAAAGGATAAAAGCGCGTTTCGATTCGCCTTGGATTCAGGGCGACAGAGAAGCGCTGGTTCGCGTGAGTATTGCACACAGAATGGCAGATTTTGCAGGTTATGATGAGAATGTGGCGATCGATCAATTAGAGTATGCAATAAACGTAGTACGCGAGTCCGGAGGGAATGGTATCATTTGTTTCGATGAAGAACTGCAGAAACAATATATGCGTAAAGAATATGTGTTAGCCCGTGTTAAGAATGCTATTAAGAATCGTGCGTTTGAAGTATATTTCCAGCCATTATTCAACAGTAAAAATAATCAATTTGATACCGCAGAGTCTCTGATCCGATTAAAGGATCGCGATGGAAGTTTTATTTCTCCGGCAGAATTTATCCCATTGGCTGAGAAATATGGTCTGATGGATGAGATCAGCCTTCAGGTACTTGATTCGGTAGCGAGATTTCTTGGTGCAAATCCGGATTTGTGTTTGAAGCAGGTTTCGGTAAATATTCCGGTAGGTCAGTTGATGGATGCAAGACTTCCTGAGTGGATCGATGCTGTTTGTGAAATATATCAGGTTTCTGCGAAAAAATTCCGTATTGAGATTACGGAGCGAGCTATGACTGATCAGCCGGATCGTGTCAAAGCAATTATGCGGACCTTTTCTGAGAAGGGAGTAAAGTTTTATCTGGATGATTTCGGGATTGGTTATTCGAACTTATCCATGGTGATGGAATTGCCTTTTGAAACGGTAAAACTGGACTCCAGCCTGCTTTCGAAAATGACGAGCGGAGAAAAGGAGTACAAAACCCTGCAGTTGTTGGTAGACATGCTTCATAATTCCGGTTTCCAGGTTGTTGCGGAAGGGATTGAGACCGTGGAACAGATGCAGGCGGCAAGAAGACTTCAGATTGATCGTATTCAAGGGTATTATTATGCAAAACCGATGCCTGCAGCGATGCTGGTAGATTTTTTGAACGCTAAAAGTGGAAACCAGAAGAGGGAGAGTTGATAAATGGAGAAACGAAAACTGATTAATTTTGTGGCTGGTATGACAACCGTGATCCTGACACTATTAATCATGATTGTAGTGTTAGAGCCAAAAGATACGGGTGTTTCAAGGGCAGTCGCATCAAAAACAGTGGCTTTGACACTGGCTCCAAAAGAGGATATTCAGAACGATGGTCCGGAAGAATCTTATTTTCCGGTTGTTCTGCAAAATGAGTGGTATGTAAAATACATGGATTATCTATATGAGACCGGTTATCTGGATCCGGAACAAATTGCGGCGGAGGAATCTTCGGCGCTTTCTTCCGTTACCTATGGTGATCTTTCCCATTGGATACATGCAGCATCACTGGAAAATGAGAAAGCTTTTGATCAATATTTGGTGGACTCAGATGAGAAAAAAACAAAAAAAGTAGTAGAAAAAGCAGAGTTCTGGAACTTTTATCGTTTATTCTTGAGTGCAGTTGATTCAGACGGAAACATAGAGTCTCTGGAGACTGATATTTATGGCACTCCGGATAATGTAGAAACAGCGGCTGCGTGGACGGCGTACACGAAAGATGGAAAGTTCATGTTTGAAGGACTTTCGCTGGACGCCTATATCGATCGGAAAATTCGTGTTCTAGTACGTGATCAGGATATTTTGTGTGTGGAAGAAATGGTTTCAGAAGAGATCGTTTATGAAAATGCATGGATTTCCGGATATGCGGATGGTGAAGTAACGGTATTTGTTGGAAACGTCCAAAAACATTTCCCGATCAAAGGTGTTTTGAAAAACAAGGAAGAATTGTCCGGGCAAGTTGGCGACTTATATTTGAAAAAGGGAAAACCGAACCGTCTGGTGTTGAAAAAAGATACGATCACCGGAACTGTACTGGCGGTGCGTGAACACGAGATTGAGATTCAAGGATACGGAAATGTTCCGCTGGCAGAGAATTTTAAGATCTACCGTACATATGGTGTTTTGAGAGAACAGCAGAAAAAGGATATTTTGGTTGGTTACCATATGCAGAAGTTCGTGGTTGCAGGCGGAGAAATCTGTGCTGCGTTGACTACAGAAAAGCCTGAAATCGATACGATCCGTGTACTTTTGATGACGACCGGGTTTGATTCTCTGTTTCACTCGTCCGTAACACTGAGCTGTGATGCAGATGCTGTATTGGAATTCGGAGATGGAAAAGATACGAATACTCAGCATGTGACAGCCGGAGAAATGATCACGATCAATCCGGATGATCCGAGGCTTCATGATGGACGTATGATCTTTCGATCTGTGGAGGAGGGCGGTCTGATCACAGTCGGCAATCTGGAACGTGGCCATGGACAGCCGGTTTATCCGGGACATATGGAAATTGCGAAGGAGAATGACGGTCTGTTGTTATTAAATGAGACGGATCTGGAAGAATACCTGAAGCGTGTTGTTCCCAGTGAAATGCCGCCGACATATCAGCTGGAGGCATTAAAGGCGCAGGCAATCTGTGCCCGTACCTATGCTTGGAGGCAGATTCAGGGAAATGCATACTCCCAGTATGGTGCCCATGTAGACGACAGTACTAATTTTCAGGTATATAACAATACAAAGACGTTTGAATTGACGGATTCCGCAGTCAACGAAACGTTTGGTCAGGTATTGGCATACGAGGATGTTCCGATCGAGGCATTTTATTACTCCACTTCCTGTGGTCATGGAACAGACGGAAGTGTCTGGGGAGGAGATCCGAACGCAACTCCGTATTTGAACGCGGTTTCCGTAGATACAAAAGGAAAAACATGGGATCTGTCTTCCAATGAGAATTTTGAAACGTTTATTAAAAATGTGAATGCTGACGCATATGAGTCGGAATTTGCCATGTACCGATGGCAGGTAAAGACGAACAGCAAGATTCTTTCAGAGAAGATCGGGGGCGTCGGAAGGATCACGGGACTGACAGTAACAGAGCGTGGTGCAGGCGGTATCGCAAAAACAATCAAGGTGGTTGGAACAGAAGGATCGAAGAGTTTCACAACACAGAGCAAGATACGAACCATTCTCGGCAATTCTGCATTGACTTTTGTCAGAAATGATGAATCCGAGTATAGCGGTTGGGAAACACTTCCGAGTGCGTTTGTTTACATTGAAAACAATGGAACGGATACGGAAAATGTCACTTGGTTTACTATTTACGGCGGCGGCTACGGTCATGGAGCCGGAATGAGTCAGAATGGTGCCCAGGGAATGGCAAAGAGCGGCAAGACTTGCATGGACATCCTGCGATTCTTTTATCGAGGCTGCGAAATTATAGACATTGGAGATGTTTCGTAAAATATTTTTAGGAAATGTATATTTGGGGAATGGATGGCAATACTAGTATTATCAACAAAAGAGAAAGATTAATACTTATCCTCCCCTTTTTAACCGGCATTGGCGTATGGCTTGCGTCAAGGCCGGTTTTTTGTATTTTATATGGGGGATTTATGCCTTGAATCTGTCATGGTTCTTGCGTAAATGGACGCCGGAAGATATAATAGATATGATATAGTTTTTATGAAAAAGGGGGATTAACGTGCGACAGTTTGCAGGTGTTATCATTGCTTTTATTCTTTTATTAGTCATGTTAAAAGGATATCCGAAGTTGTTTAAAGGAAAGAAGGCTCCGTTGGGGCCGGTCCTGTTTGTGACGGGACTGATCATAGCTGTGATTTCCGGACTTTCTATGGGAACCATGGTAGATTCTCTGATCAATATTTTTACAACCTTTTCAACCTTCCAGACATTGATCGTAGTTGTAGAGATCGGAATCCTCGGAAATATTTTAAAACAATACGGAATTCTGGAAAAGATCGTTCATGCATTAGAAAAACTGGTGCCGAGCAAAAAGGCTCTGGTCATGATCATGCCTGGTATTATGGGCTTGCTTCCGGTTCCGGGCGGTGCATTCCTTTCAGCACCGTTTGTTGATTCCATTGGAAATGATCTGAAGATGTCCGGTGATCAGAAAACAGCGGTGAATTTGTATTTCCGTCATTTTTCTATGTTTGTGTTACCATATAACACAACGATGCTGACTATCGGTTCT
>JAZRLX010000162.1:0-2655 GCA_045647085.1 Pilosibacter sp. | reverse complement strand
CCAGTTCTTTCTGAAGATCTGCCAGACGTTCCTGGCTGAGACGGTCTGTCTCTTTCTTTAATGCAGCCTCCTCGATTTCCATCTGCATGATCTTTCTGGACAATTCATCCAGCTCTGTCGGCATGGAGTCCAGTTCTGTCTTGATCATCGCACAAGCTTCATCCACCAGATCGATGGCCTTATCCGGGAGGAATCGGTCACTGATGTAGCGATTGGAAAGTACCGCTGCGCTTACCAATGCGGAGTCTGTGATCTTCACACCGTGATAAACTTCATAACGGTCTTTCAAACCTCGGAGAATGGAAATGGTATCCTCTACAGTCGGTTCGTCAACAAGGACCGGCTGAAAACGACGCTCCAGTGCCGGATCTTTTTCAATATATTTTCGATACTCATCTAACGTTGTTGCACCAATACAGTGCAGTTCGCCGCGTGCTAACATTGGTTTTAACATATTTCCGGCATCCATGGCTCCGTCGGACTTCCCTGCACCGACGATCGTATGGAGTTCATCAATGAACAGAATGATCTGTCCGTCGCTCTTTTTTACTTCATCAAGAACGGCTTTCAGACGCTCCTCAAATTCACCGCGGTATTTGGCACCTGCTACCAGGGCACCCATGTCCAATGAGAATAATTTCTTATCTTTTAATCCCTCCGGAACGTCGCCGCGGACGATTCGCTGTGCAAGTCCCTCGACAACCGCAGTCTTACCGACACCCGGTTCACCGATCAGAACCGGATTATTTTTTGTTTTTCTGGAGAGAATACGCACCACATTACGGATCTCCGCATCACGACCGATGACCGGATCCAGCTTCTGCTCTCTGGCACGCTCTACCAGATCTGCACCATATTTATTTAATGTATCGTAAGTTGCCTCCGGGTTGTCACTGACCACGCGCTGGTTGCCACGCACGGTAGACAGCGCCTGTAAAAAGGAATTGCGATCCATTCCGTATTTCTTAAACAGTTCGTTGATCGCCCTGTTTGCTTCCTTCATCAAACAAAGGAATACATGTTCCACGGAAACGTACTCATCTCCCATGGCTTTCGCCTCATCCTCTGCATGAATGAGAACTTTATTTAGATCATTGTTAATATAAACCTGTCCGCCTCCGGATACTTTAGGAAGTTTGTTGACTAACATCTCTGCGTCATACAAAAACTGTTCACCGGAAATACCCATCTTGGTGATCAGTTTTAAGATCAGACTGTCTTCCAGACGGAGTAAACTAACAAGCAAATGCTCCTGACCGATCTGTTGATTTCCGAATTCATAGGCCAGCTTTTCGCAGCCCTGTACGGCCTGAACGGATTTCTGTGTAAATTTGCTGATATTCATAAATGCAAGCCTCCTGATTTTCGTTTGTTCTAGCAAGACTATAGCACATAGTTGTTAGCACTGTCAAGCATCGAGTGCTAATTTAATTTTTTCTTTAGAATTATCTCCTGATCAACAAAAAAACAACCGACCCCCAAGTTCTTTCTAACCAAGGAATCGGTTGTCCTTTTCTTATTTTCTTATAAATACCGGCATTCCGAACGCAGAGTTTCCTGCAATATCCGTTGCGAGAACACGAGCCCATTTCATTCCTTTCGGGAATGCAAACGATACCGTCTTCTTGCCATAAGGCTTCGTATCTGTCATTTTGATCGTATCCGTGGTAACATTCTCACCGTCTGAGTAGACAATTTCCGCGTCAATGAGTGGGAATGTCCAGCTGAATGTGGCTATTGCCTCTCCGTCCTTAATCTCACACTGTTCTAACAGTACTTCTCCTGTCGAATAGAAATGACGGCCTTCGCGGAGCGCATTTACAACACTTTCCCAGTTCCCGTAGGACGGAATTTTGTCTAATTCCACATATGTGCAGTTGACCTGCGCATACGGATCCCAGTTTTCTTCGCGTTCCTCCACCTTTGAATACGTATCAAGCTCGCTCATGATGTATTTCGGTCGGTCTGCCCAGTTATTGATGTCATTCCAAACACGGGCAGTACGGCCGTCGATCATCGTCTTGCAGGAATTGTCCGCCGGAAGCTGACGGCATCCGATACCGAACCAGCGTTCATGTTTGTACCAGTCCTCATCCTTTACGTCGTAGGGAAGACCGTCATTGGCCTTCGTGTCCGGATGAGGCATCTGCACAATGCAGTTCTCCAATCGGCACATTTCCATCACATCATCCGCCGATTTGAGATGATAATATGTACGTCCATCCGGAAGGATCTCCGCAAATTCCTGATCATCATCGCGCCATCTGGAATAAAGGATCGGCTTTGACGGTATGATCATGAAATGATAAGGGATCAGCTGCTTGGAAAAGTCATTATCCATGATCGCAAGTTCCTCAGAAGTAACCACAAGGAAATCCGGTGTACTGCAATAATGCGCCATTGCATGATAACGTTCCAGATCTGATTTTCTTCCTTCTTTGTTGTCGCCTTTTCTTCCTTCCGCCCAGAAATCTGCGAGACAAAAAATATCCGCACCCTCTTCTTTGATCAGTTTCTCCCACGGACGCTCTGCTCTCTGGTCACGGATCCAGGCCGCGTGAGTCGCCACGTGCATATGCGACACCAGACGTTTATATCCAGGCAATTTACGAAGATGGTCAAAGTTTGTATACTTCATAGCCATTGCCCTTGTCG
>JAZRLX010000161.1:0-3402 GCA_045647085.1 Pilosibacter sp. | reverse complement strand
GGATCGGCGACCAGATCGCAGGTCTTGAGGCAGCTGGAGAAGTTGGCCGCTTCATCTTCGGTTTCGAGGAGAGCTATGGTTACCTTGCCGGTCCGTATGTACGTGACAAAGATGCGGTTATCGGTTCCATGTTAATCTGTGAGATGGCTGCTTACTACAGAAGCATCGGCAGCTCCATCAAACAGCGTCTTGAGGAGATCTACGCTCAGTACGGTCGTTACCTCAACATCGTTGACAGCTTCGAGTTCCCGGGCCTTACAGGTATGGACAAGATGGCTTCCATCATGCAGGGTCTTCGTGAGAATCCGCCGACAGAGATCGCTGGTTACAAGATCGTTAAGTCTGTTGACTACAAGAAGACTGAAGAGACAGGTCTTCCGTCTGCAAACGTTCTGATCTACTCCCTCGAGGGTGGCGCAACAGTTGTTGTTCGTCCGTCCGGTACAGAGCCGAAGATCAAGACTTACTTCACAACTCTTGGTAAAGACGTTGCTGAGGCTAAGGCTCAGAAGGATGCTCTTGCAGAGGCATTAAAACCGATCTTAGCTTAATAAAAAGTTTATAAATGGCTTAGTGAACAGGGCTTGATTTCGATCAGGCCCTGTTTTTTCTTCCAAAACTGCTCTTCCCGTGCTATACTTAAAGTTAAGGAAAATCTCTTTTGAACCATAAAGAGAATGGGGGACGAGAGCAATGCATGAATTAACAAAGTTAATCTTAGACGATATGAAACCGGCCCTTGGCGTGACAGAGCCGGGAGCGATCGCATTTGCAGTTTCAACAGCGAGAGAGCATTTGGATGGAACTATTGAGCAGGTTATTTTACGTTTGAACAGTGGTATGTTTAAGAATGCATTTACCTGTGGTATTCCGGGAATTGCTGAAGTGGGAAATTACCATGCAGCTGCACTTGGAGCGGTGGCGGCTGATCCGAAGAAGGGACTGGAGTGTCTGGATGGGATCAGTGAAGAAGAAAAAGCAGAAGCCAGAAAGATGGTGGAAGATGGTCGCATCCAGGTCGAAATGACAGAAGTGACCAGTCGCATCTTCATTGAGGCAACGGTTGTCGGTGGAGAGAATACTGCAACGGTGACCATTCGCGACAGCCACACGAATATTGTGAAGATCACAAAAAACGATGAGGCAGTATTTGAAAAAGCGTCTGCAAAGGCAGAAGCAGAAGAGACTTCCACAGAGCAGGAAGAGCAGATTCTGATTCACAAATACACTTTAGATGAGATACATACCTACGCGAAAACTGTTCCGATTGAGGAAATTTCTTTCGTGAAAGCGGCTTATGAGATGAACTGGGATCTGATGGAAGAAGGATTGGCCAATCCGAAGACTACATTTTCCAGATATTTATTGGCGATGAACGGTGGCGAGCGTGTATCGAAGGATGAGCAGAAGACTGCATCTCTGTTCTGCAATGCGGCGATCGAAGCGCGTGTGCTTGGTCTTTCCAAACCGGCCATGAGTATTACAGGTTCCGGAGCCCATGGAATCATCGCAACGATGCCTTTACTTGCAGCACAAAAAGTAAACGATTATTCAGAGGAAGCTCTTTACCGTGCGACGGTGCTGAGCTATCTGATCTGTACATATATTAAAGAATATTCCGGAAAGCTGTCTGCGTTCTGCGGATGTGCGATCGCAGCAGGAACGGGAATGGCGTGCGGTCTGGTGCTTCTGCGTGGCGGAACCACTGAGCAGATGGAGAAAGTGATCAACAACATGGCCTGCAGTATTACGGGAATGATCTGCGACGGCGGTAACCAGGGCTGTACGATGAAGGGAGTTGTTGCTGTAGATGCAGCATTTACTTCTGTAAATATGGCAATGAACGATGTCTATATTTTCAATGATCATGGTATCAATGGTACGAATCCGGAAGAGACCATGCGAAACATGGGACTGATCGCGTCTCCTGGTATGGTTGGAACAGAAAAGACGATTGTAGATATTTTAGTTGCAAAGAAGTAGGAGGAATGTGAGATGTATGATCTTCTGATTAAACATGGTACATTAGTGGACGGTACAGGTGCACCGCGTTTTCAGGCGGATGTGGCTGTGAAAGATGGTGTGATCGTAAAGATTTCAGAGACAATTGATGGAGAAGCAGAAAAAGTGATCGATGCGACAGGACTGATCGTTTCTCCGGGATTTATCGATACACATACACACACAGATAAAGTGATCTTTAAACCGGAGCTGACCGGCTACAACCATCTGGAGGATGGTGCGACGACAGAGCTTGCAGGTCAGTGTGGATCCCAGGCGACTCCGTATTATGGAGAGTTTGATCCTTCTCTCGGCATTGCTGAGGAGGAATACGCAAAGATCTGCGAGAACTATACGACTTACTTCGCATACGCTGACAGCATTCCGCATGGTCCGAACATTGCATTTTTTGCAGGTCAGGGTCCGATCCGTGGAAAGGTAATGGGCTTTGGTGCAGGTACTCCGAATGAAGAGCAGCTGCAGCAGATGCGTGACTTGATGAAGGAAGCGATGGAGTGCGGAGCCCTTGGATTTTCCACCGGTCTTGTGTACACACCATCTGTATTTGCAGGGACTGAGGAGCTGATCGAGATCGCGAAGGTGGCTCATGAGTACGGTGGCGTGTATACAACACACATCCGAGGCGAGGGTAACCAGCTGAAGGAGTCCATTGAAGAGGCCCTTGTGATCGGACGTGCAAGTGGAATTCCGGTCAACATTTCCCACATTAAAGTTATTGGTCATCATAATGAAGGAAACAGTGTTGATATTATCAAATATATCGAAGAAAACCAGAAGGCGGGCATGACAATTACAGCGGATCAGTATCCGTTTATCGGTGGTTCAGCTCCGCTGATCTCTCAGATTCCACCGAAGTTCCTGACGGACGGTAAGAAGGAAGGTCTTCGTAAGCTGGCTGAGAGTGCAGAGCTTCGTAAACAGGCGGAATGGTCCATTTTCAATGAGGCGGACGAGTTTGAGAGCAATATTTATTCTGCAGGATACGAGGGAAGCCTGATCGCCGGAGCATTTAAAACAAAAGACCAGATCGGTAAGACTCTGGCACAGATCGCAGAAGAACAGGGCAAAACTCCGTTTGATGCAACAATCGATCTGTTGGCAGCCAACGAGGGTATTGTGCAAGGCATTTATTTTGCACAGAATGAGAGCGATCTTCTGAATTCCCTCCGTCAGCCGTGGGTGATGGCAGGCAGTGACTGGAGTGATTATGAAGGCGTGGTGGATCGTGAGACGAAATCGGGCGGTCATCCGAGAGGAATGGCGACTATGGTGCGCAGACTGGAGCTGATCCGTGAGCATGGTCTCTGGAGCCTGGAAGATGCAATTTACCGCATGACAGGAATGCCTTCCGAAGTATATGGCCTTCCGATGATCGGTAAA
>JAZRLX010000160.1:0-2355 GCA_045647085.1 Pilosibacter sp. | reverse complement strand
TTTACTCCGAATCATGATATTTATTTTGCATTCTGCGGCGATGAGGAAGTGAATGGTACTTCTTGTCCGGCGATCGTGGAATGGTTTGAAGAACACGGAATCCATATCGCAATGGTTGTTGACGAGGGTGGCGCTGTTGTAGAAAATGTATTCCCGGGCGTAAAGGGAGAATGTGCACTGATCGGAACTGCAGAAAAAGGCCTGATGAATGTGGAGTTCAAGGCGAAGAGCAACGGTGGTCATGCATCCACACCTCCGGTTCATACGATCGTTGGCGAATTATCCAAGGCGGTTGTGAATGTGGAGAAGAAGCCGTTCAAGCGCCATCTGACTAAGCCGGTAAGAGAAATGCTGGATACATTGGGACGCCACTCCGGTTTTGGATATAAGATCTTATTTGCCAATATGTGGCTGTTTGAAGGCTTATTTGACCAGGTTTGCAAGATGTCCGGCGGTGAGCTGAATGCCATGATCCGTACAACATGTGCGGTGACCAAGATGGAAGGAAGCAAAGCTTACAATGTCATCCCGCCGACTGCATCCGTGGGTATGAACCTGCGTCTGATGAATGGCGATACAGTGGAAACTGCAAAAGAGTATCTGGAAAAAGTGGTAAACAATCCGAATATTGAAGTGTCCGTTGTAAACGGAACCAATCCGTCTCCGGATTCCGACACTTCCTGTAAGGAATGGTCCCTGCTTTGCCAGTCTGTTGCGGATACCTGGGAGGGAACGATCGTTTCTCCGTATCTGATGATGGCATGCAGCGATTCCAGACATTATTCCAGGATCACAGACCGTGTATACAAATTCTCTGCGATGAAACTGTCCAAGGAAGAGCGCGGTATGATCCATGGAAACAATGAGCGCGTTCCGGTGGATACACTGGTGAAATGTGCTGAATTCTATGTTCGTTTGATGACAAGCGGAATCTAAATGATAGAGAGCAGGGCCTTGTGTGCACGGGGCCCTGTTTTGGAGGATAAATTATGTTTGCATTACTTATGAGAATCGCCAGCAGTACGGCGATCACGCTGATCATGCGATTCAGCGACAAAAAGACATCCAACAACATGGCGATGTTCATGGCCAACTATGCGATTTGTTCTTGCCTTTCCTACTACTATATGGCAGCCAATGGTGTATCTGTGTTTTCCGGTGCAGAAGGCAGCAGCTTTACCATCGGGATCGGTCTGATCAGCGGTGTCTGGTATCTGGTTGGTTTCCTGTTCATGCAGTGGAACATGCGTGAAAACGGCGTGGTACTGAGCAGTACCTTCAACCGTTTGGGCGTATTGGTACCGACCATCATGGCGATGGTAGTGTTTAAAGAATCTCCGAAGATGATCCAGATCATCGGTATCGTGATCGCTCTTGTTGCGATTGTCCTGATGCAGTTTGAAAAAGGCGGAGATCAGGGAGGAAATAAGAAAATCTGGCTGGTGGTTATGCTGCTTTCCAGTGGTTTCTGCGATTCCCTCACCAATGTTTATGATAAACTTGGAAATCCGGTGCTGAAGGATAACTACTTATTATACACCTTCTTTGTGGCATTGATCTGTGCGACAATCCTGACAATCCGCGAGAAGAATAAGATCAGCAAATGGGATCTGATCTTCGGTTTCATCATCGGTGTTCCGAACTACTATTCTTCCAGATTCATGTTCGAGGCACTGAAGACCGTTCCGGCTGTGATCGCATATCCGGTATCCAGTGTTGGTACCATTCTGGCGATCTCTGTGGGAAGCGTAGTTCTCTTCAAGGAGAAAGTAAGCAATCAGAAGAAGTTTGCGCTGGTGCTGGTAATGGCGGCTATGGCGCTGTTGAATATGTAAGTGGATATTTAGGTTAGTAAAAATAATAAAGAGCTATCTGTAGAAAATCCCGTACTATCTCAAAAAAACGGCTGACTACCCTTGCTTCACTTCGTTTTATTCACCCTTACGTCGATCGCGATAAGGACGTTTGCGATCTCTGTAAGAGCGCAAAATTTGTGAAGCGCAGTCGTCCAGCCTATCATTTGAGATCTGTACGGGATTTTCTATCAGATACTGCCTTTATTATTCTTTACTAATCGAAACACACATGAATCAAGAAACCTCATAAACACCTATAAATGTTAGTTACCCTAGCGGTGTACGATTTTCAGTATTTAGTTAAGTCAACTCGGCTATTTAAAAAGTCCCAAGCTGACAGGTGTTTTCAAGAAGGACCTTAGAATTCCGTCGGTACTTGGCGCTTTAGCGCCTTAGTACCGTTACGCAATTCTCTGAGCGAAAGCGTGTCCGCTTGAAAATTCCTGCCAACCTGGGACTCTTTATTACCAAGTTGACTCAACTAAATATTCATTTAGAA
>JAZRLX010000159.1:0-7105 GCA_045647085.1 Pilosibacter sp. | reverse complement strand
CCACATCGCTTCGGTCTTTGGTTGGAATTTTTATCTGTCTGATCGGAGTTACCGTCATTGGTATTGACAATGTAACTTCCTTTGGCAGCCCGTTAAGTCGGATCGTAGCCATGTCGTTCTGTGAGCCAAGGAGTTGTAGCCCCTAATTGTCTTCCTAAGACCGCTTGGCCTCCGACTTACCACATCGCTTCGGTCTTTGGTTGGAATTTTTATCTGTCTGATCGGAGTTACCGTCATTGGTATTGACAATGTAACTTCCTTTGGCAGCCCGTTTATCATGACACTGATCGTTATCTGCTGCAGCTTTTTTGCTCTTAATAATATTTTCGGACGAAAGGCGCGTCAGCATTTTGATCTGATCCCGATGATGGGAATCTCGTACTTTGCTTCCGGAATCCTTGCCGCCATCTATGCAGCTATGAGCGGTGCATCTTTTGCGATCCCGAAGGATGCCATCCTTCCTCTTCTTGGTGTCAGCTTTGGATGTACTCTGATTGGTCAGTCCATGAATATGTGGTGCTTAAAATATATCAAGTCCGTAACCATGTCATTGATCAGTCTGCTTAGTCCGTTCTGTGCAGCCATCTCCGCATATTTTATGCTTGGAGAAGTTCCGCAGCCAATCGTCTTCCTCGGTGCATTGTTCATGATCGGAGGTCTTGTTGTCTATCAGCGAGCAGAACACCATGCTTCCGTAAATTCTAAAAACACATAAATGATAAAACCGCGACATATCATTTCGATACGCCGCGGTTTTTCTTATGCTTCGATCTCGTACTGGAGCATCTCATATTTCAGCTTAGTTCCTTCCGCAATCCCATCCGGAAGAAGCGCTCTTGCAACTAATTTTAATTCACTGTCGTTCACGTCAGTTCTTTTTAAGTGTGCATAATCACCGTCAATACTTGCTACGACATAATGCATTGTCTCAAACATAATTGTTCCCCTTATCTTAATATACTACGATTGCCTTACCTTTACCACGTGCCAGAAGCTTTGTATGAGCAGCCTTAACATCTGCGAGTAATTCGTCCTCATTCACACATGTCAGTTTTCCGTCATACTTCAGGAAATCACCTTTTACCATTGTATATTTTACATTGGATGCATCTGCACTATAGAGAAGGGCTGTCAGCGGATTGTATACAGGGAATGTATTGACTTTCTTCAGATCCCAGATAACAAGGTCAGCTTCAAATCCCACTTCTACTTTACCAGTGTTGAAACCAAGTGCTCTGTGACCATCCATCAGATGTTTCCAAATATAAGATGTTTCATATGTAGTCGGATCATCACAAATATATTTACCGATCAAAGTAAAGGTACGTGCCTGCTCTAAGATATCCAGAGTATTAGAACTTGCTCCGCCATCAGTACCAAAAGAGAAGTTCAGATGCTCTTTATTTCTGTAAATACCGCCATTACCCATTGCAAGCTTCATATATGTTTTTGCACAGAAACTGAACCAAGTATTCTCTCCAAGATATTTCAGATCTTCATCTTCCACCCAAAGACCATGTGCAACCAGACAATTCAGATCAAAACAACCAGCCTCATAGCTTACCTGGAACGGAGTCTTTCCTAATGCAGCCATGCTCTGCTGTACCTGCTCTTTTGTCTCAGAAATGTGAAGATGGATTCCGGAATTGTGTGCTTTAGCAGCTTTGATAATCTCAGAAAGGTACGGTTCCGGACAAGTATACGGAGAATGCGGACCAAAACGTACATGAACTCTGGAATTCATTTTCTGATATTTATCCACAAGATCACCAACTTCTGTCAAACGTGCATCGAGATTGCCTGCTGTACCAAAAATAGTCGGTGCAATATCTGCACGGATCTTGGTTTCGTGAACTGCTTTTAATACCTGTTCCTCACCAAAATAATGATCTGCAAACGCAGTTACACCATGGCTCGCCATTTCTGCGATCGCAAGTTTTGTTCCAAGATAAACATCTTCATCTGTCATCTTGCTCTCATATGGCCAGATATATTCATTGAACCATGCGTCAGCAGACGCATCTTCCGCAATTCCTTTAAAAATATTCATCGCAGCATGTGCATGCATGTTCACAAAACCCGGAGTTACAATATAGTCCTTACAGCAGATTTTCTCTTCTGCTTCCGGAAGCGGTGCACCTTCTACATAATCGCTGATCGCTGTGATCACACCATCTTTGATCTCAATATTCTTATGGCTCTGCAGTTTACCTTCTGCATCGATATAGCCGGCATTCCATAATAATGTATTTGTCATAATAAGCCCGTACTCCTTTCAATCAAATGATTACTCATCTATATTGTCATTTTACCAAACTAAGCTTTAAGAAACAAGTACTGATATTTTCTCAGATTGTGTAATAGTCATTGAGCCATATTGCAAAATGTGGTATTCTATAACCATATACTACAGACAAGCTACACACTTGTAGAAAGGAACGTAACATGATGAATTTTAAGATGGTAACTTCCTGTCCGCAGAACGTTGATACAATCGTTCGTTACACAAAATATGATGCGGTACCGACATTCTCTGATCCGGTAATTCAGGAAGCATTTGATGCAGCTCTTGGTGGAGATGACTTCGGTCTGGAGCCGGGCACAGTAAAATCTTTCCGTATGAAACTGGGTGATCGTTTTGTAAACCTGATCCTCGTTGGTTTTAACTGCAAACTTTACGAAAAAGCTCTTCCGATTTTCAGAAAAGCTACTTTAAAAGTTGGTACAAAGCTTAACGAACTGAAATCCAAAGTTGTATTTGTTGACAACTTCACAAACATGTTCTTTATGGAAAAAGACGAGATCGCTCGTCAGTTTGCAAGCACACTTCCGCTCTGCGACTATGCATTCGATAAATACATGATCAAAAAAGCCGGATACACTGATAAAGAAATTCATGTATTCGCAAATGAAGATATCGCTGCTGCCCTTGAAGAAGGTGCAAACATTGCAAAAGGTATCTGCATTGCACGCGACCTTGTAAATGAACCGGCTGAGGTTCTCACTCCGGCTGAACTTGCAAATCGTACAGTGGAATTCGGCAAAGAATATGGATTTGAAGTTGAAGTATTTGATAAAGCAGCTTGTGAAGAATTTGGTATGCATGCATTCCTGACAGTTGGCCGCGCAAGTATCAATGAGCCGAAACTCATTGTTATGCGCTATAACGGTGGTGAAGGTATTGCCAAAGGTGTGATCGGTAAAGGCCTCTGCTATGATTCCGGCGGACTTTTCTTAAAACCGGGTGCTAACATGCACGCAATGAAAGGCGATATGGCTGGTTCTGCTGCTGTTATCGGTGCAATGTGCTCCATCGCTATGAACAAACTTCCGAAGAATGTCGTTACAGTTGTTGCTGCATGTGAAAACATGGTGGACGGTGCGGGCTACAGAAACGGTGATATCGTTCATACTATGGCAGGCAAGAGTGTCTTCATTCACAGCACTGATGCAGAGGGTCGTCTCACTCTGGCTGACGCGATCACATATATGATTCGCAAAGAAAATGTTGACAGCATCATCGAGCTCAGCACACTGACAGGTTCCTGTTCTAACTTCTTCAGTGATGTATGCGCAGGCGTTCTGACAACAGACGATGCGATGTTTGAGCAGATTGCATCCCACAGCGATATTGCAGGCGAGAAATACGCACGCCTTCCACATTTTGATGAATACCGCGAATTCATCAAATCCGATATTGCTGACCTCTTCAACTCTTCCACTAACGGCGCCGGCGGTATCTGCGCAGGTCTGTTCTTAGATGAGTTCAAAGAGGACAAACCGTTCATGCACATTGATGTAGCCGGTGTTACATTTGCAAAGAGCAAAAAAGACGGTTACCCGAAGGGCGGTACAGGCTACGGCGTGAAAACTGTTTATAACTATATCAAAGGTTAATCTTACATAATCAAACAAGGCAAGACCTTCATCGGTCTTGCCTTATCTTTTTGTCTATCTATAATTCTCTAAAAATATCGCTGTCGATATCCACAACGCAGTCCAATAAAATACGTGCCTGATCTCCCATCACGATCACACGCTCATAAAAATCTACTTTCCGAATCCAACCCTCTGCAATTTCATAAGAACCTCCGGATTTTCGTTGGTCTTTCAAAAAATAAGTGATCGTAACCTTGGGCCTTTCGTTCAGCTTTTCTAGAATCAAAACTAATTTCTCATCCAGATTCTGTTTCATGGTCTCATCTAAATCTACAAAATCATCCGTTAATCTGGCAGTTTCTTTGATCGCCGCATCGTGTCCCGTCAAGGCTGCGAAAGGACTGAATTGCGCTGCACGGTCTCGCATGGACATTCGCTTATGTTTCTTGGATTCCGGATGCGGAAGATTTATAATATCTGCATATTCCCTTGAACTATCTTTAAATGCCATCTCTTCCACCTCCTTTTCATCAAACATTTCGATTCTACTCTCGGTGTCCACCAATCTGGCGGTTTCGCTCTTTCATAGTTGCACCTTCCTCCAGGTTCATACCTTTTAGAATTGCATTTTTACCAAACTTCTTCTTGATGTCGATCATTGCCTGCTGCATCTTTCGCTCTTTCTCCAACGATTTCTGCTCAGCCTCTTGTTTTTCCTGCAGGGCCAGATAGTCCGTAAACAAATTTAATTGTTCGTAGGTTTCCTCTGTTTTCATCACCTCAGATTCATAAGCCACTTTTCCGGCTACCAGGTTCATCCTTCTTACTAATAACGTTTTGTCCACAATCTGGTCGTATAATTCCATAACCGCATCTGTAATTAGTTTCGCAGACGAAGTCTGTCTGTCCATATGGATGGTTCCGTGTGCATGCTTCGGAATTTTTCTTCCATAAACATCAATGGTCACTTCACCTTTGTATTGTTTTCTTCTTTCCGGATCTGTCAGATTTTCAATATCATAACCAACCGTCAAGATCATCTGGTCAGACACCAGACCTTTATTCACAAGATCCAAGGCGAGGTTATCTGCCATCTCTCGGACTACCAAGCGTGCTTTGTCCCACTCATATGGACACGTTAAAACCTGACCGGAACCAACACTATTATTTTCCGGACGATATCCCTTGATATCCTCAATCCTGCAAGGTTCATACCCCCATGCATGGTCGATCAACAATTCTGCATTGATGCCGAACATTTTATATAGCAGATCTTCATTGTAATAATCTTCCGGTCTGCCAATGGAACATCGTGCAATATCCCCCATCGTATAAAGTCCATGAGCCTCCAGTTTTTTCGCATAACCACGACCCACACGCCAGAAATCCGTCAACGGTCTATGACTCCAAAGCGTTCTTCGATAACTCATCTCGTCAAGTTCTGCAATTCGAACTCCATGCTCATCCGGTTCCGCATGTTTTGCACCGATATCCATCGCGATTTTACTGAGATATAAATTGGATCCGATCCCTGCCGCAGCAGTAATTCCGGTCTCTTTCTCGATTTCCAAAATCATCTTGACTGCAAGCTCTTTTGCAGTCATATTATAAGTTTTCAAATATGATCCGGCAGAAATCATAACCTCATCAATACTGTATACATGAATATCTTCCGGGGCAATATATCGAAGATAAATGTTATAAATCCGGGTACTGTATCTCATATAAAGTCCCATACGCGGTGGTGCTACCAGATATGAAATAGCCAGAGATGGGTTCTCCGCCAACTCATTTGCATCATAAGACTCTCCGGTAAATCCTCCTTCCGGAGCATTTTTCAAACGAATCGCATTGGCCTCTTTTACCTTCTGCACAACCTGAAACAAACGAGGTCTTCCCGGTATCCCATGCTTTTTCAGTGCCGGTGTCACAGCAAGACAGATGGTCTTCTCTGTTCGACTTTTATCCGCCACTACTAAATTTGTCGTCATCGGATTCAGACCACGTTCACGACATTCTGCTGAGGCATAGAATGATTTTAGATCAATAGAAATATAGGTTAATTCCTGTGCTGTCATTGATATGCCTCCCTTCCCAAATATCGAATATATGTTCTATCCAGATTTTATCACAGCTATTATCATTTGTCCATCATGAAAAATCCGTCGGAATCATCCGACGGACTTTTATCTTTATACTCCGGAATAGGCGGAGAAACCGGCATCCACAGGCAGAACAACTCCTGTAATGGCTGAAGATGCATTAGCATCACATAAAAAGAACGTTGCACCAAGCAGTTCTTCGCTGTCTACAAATCGGTGCATCGGCGTACTATTTAAAATTTTAGCACTTCTGGCAGTCGGCGTTCCATCTTCATGGAATAATAATGCACGATTCTGATTTGTAACCAAAAATCCCGGTGCAATCGCATTACAACGAATACCAGAACCGGCAAAATGAGTGGCAAGCCATTGTGTAAAGTTGGAAACAGCTGCTTTCGCACCGGAATAGGCCGGAATCTTCGTCAAAGGAACATACGCATTCATAGAAGAAATATTAAGTATACATCCTTTCTGCTTTTCTACCATGTCAATCGCAAATACCTGTGTTGGAAGAAGTGTACCTTGGAAATTTAACTTGAATACAAAATCAACTCCATTCGGATCCAGATTAAAAAACGTTTTATCTCCGTATTGTGCTTGGTGATGGTATTCATTATCTGTTGTTGCACGCGGATTATTTCCACCTGCACCATTAATCAAAATATCACAAGAACCAAGATCCTTATTTACCGCTGCATGGACTGCCTTTAAAGATTCCGGTTCCAATACATTAACTTTGTATCCTTTACAAACAAAGCCTTCTGAAGTCAGATCACTTGCCAGTTCATATACAGCGTCTTCATTTACATCCAATGCAGCAACCTTAGCACCGACCTGAGCAAAAGCACGAGCCATTGTTCCGCAGATGATACCACCAGCACCGGTAATAACCACTACTTTGTTTGTAAAATCAATGCTTAAAGGAAGATTTATCATATCAAGACCTCCATGAATTATTCTTACATTTCCACTATAAGCATTATTCTACGCAAAAAATCCGCCGGATATACTCCGACGGATTTTTTAATAAAAAATGATAAAAGAAAAAACTCTTGAAAATTCAAGAGTTTTTCTCATGAGACATCGGGGATTCGAACCCCGGACAACTTGATTAAAAGTCAAGT
>JAZRLX010000158.1:0-5257 GCA_045647085.1 Pilosibacter sp. | reverse complement strand
CAGTTGGTGTTCGTAACGTAGTTGAGAATCAGGTTGACTTTACAAAGTCCCGTAACGTAATCATTGCAGCCCTGATCCTGGTACTTTCCATCGGCGTAAACTACAGCAACGCAGGTGCGATCGTATTCCATTTAGGTGAGCTGACAATCAGCCTTTCCGGTCTGGCAGCCGGTGCTCTTGCAGGTATCGTATTAAATGCGATCCTTCCGGAGAAAGACTTCCAGTTTGAGGTTATGTAATTAATATTGCAATATAATTGTATATAATAGAAAATCCCGTACTGTCTCAAAAGAGATATGTACGGGATTTTTTGTTATATCTTATTTAGTACCAAAAATTCTGTCGCCTGCATCGCCGAGACCCGGGCAGATGTAAGCATTTTCGTTGAGCTGTCTATCCAGATTGCCGACGAAGATCTTTACGTCCGGATGAGCTTTGTGAAGCTTCTCAACGCCTTCCGGAGCAGCAATTACGCAGAGGAAGGAAATATCTTTGCCGCCGCGGTCTTTGATCAATTTGATCGCATCAACAGCAGACCCGCCGGTAGCGAGCATCGGATCTACGACATAGATTCTTCTCTGCTCGATCGGGGACGGGAGTTTGCAGAAATACTCGTGCGGCTCAAAAGTTTCCTCATCACGGTACATACCGATATGACCAACTTTTGCAGCCGGCATTAATTTCAGAAGACCGCCTACCATACCAAGGCCTGCTCTTAAGATCGGAACGATCGCCGGTTTTTTACCGGCAATAACCGGACACATAGCTGTCTCGATCGGAGTTTCAACCGGAACATCCTCGAGCTCCAGATCTCTTAATGCTTCGTAACCGATGAGCATTGCGATTTCTTCAATGATCGCACGGAACTCGTTTGTTCCTGTCTCTTTGTTACGGATCATTGTAAGTTTATGTTTGATTAACGGATGGTCACAAATAGTGATGTTTTCGATGCCATTATACATAGGAAAAACCCTTTCTTAATATAGATTTATTTATATACTAGTGTAACTGTTTAAGAAAAAGAATGCAAGAACTCTTTTGAGATTTCTATCTATCACTCCATATAACAGTTTAATTTATACGTTCAGAGACAACTCCGCAGGAAGCTCGTTCGATCAACTCTGCATGAAGCAGTAATGTGCCAATCGAAACATGGTTCAATTGGCTGGTCAGTGCACTGAATGCACTCTTTCCCAGAGATGTCCGCTTCTGTCTGATGGTGGTTAACGGTGGTGCAGTATATCTGCAGAGTGGGATGTCATCGTATCCCATGATACTGATGTCCTCAGGGATTCGTAATCCAAGTTCCAGACAATGGACCATGACGCTGTGAGCAAGAACATCGTGACTGCAAAGGATTGCGGTGCAGCCATTTTCCAATAAGCGTGGAAGATGGTTAGACAGACAAATGTTCACATGGAAATCTGCTCCCATCACGGTTTCATCAGCGATTAGACCATGTTCCGTCATTGTGCTGATAAATTTATTGTAACGTTTTCGATAAACATGAGAATTTAGATCACTGCTCAAGTAACCGATTTTCTTGTGACCAAGTGTTATCAGATAGTGAAGCGCCATTTCGATACCCTCTTCATTATCAATTCCGATGGAGGTCACGTTTGGATTTCCGGTAATATAGTTATCGTATAAAATCGCAGGTGTCTTACTTGTTTTAAACTCAGCAAGCCATGGGTCGGTCAAAGACATTCCTAGGATAAAGCTTCCGCAATAGCCGCCCCGGATCATATAGTCGTCGTAGTGGATATCACATTGCATCTGTTTGGTCAGGTTGATCAAATCGACCTGAAAACCCGCTGGCTCAGCGGAAATACGAAATCCGGCAATAATATCGTAACCGAAATCTATGGGATTCAGATATTCCATATTGAGAATGAAAAGAGCTATTTTCTGTGAATGCGCATTTCTCGGCTTACGATAATAACCGAGTTTAACAGCGGTTTCAAGAACTGCTTGTTTTGTTTTTTGACTAACGTCTTTTGCGTCATTTAGTGCTTTGGAAACCGTGCCCTTGGATAATCCGAGTTCGCGCCCGATATCGTCTAAAGTTGCCAATGTTACTCCTCCATATCCTGTAGCGATCATAGTAATTACAAAATTAATGAGTGATTTTTTAGATAATTTATTATAGCATGAAGGCAGGAGATATGTAAAGTTGCGTATACAAATATGTTTCGGAAAAGTTTTGGCAGAAAAAGAGAAAAGTTTTAAGACTAGTAAAAATGCTGAATTTGTGATAGACTTATTAAATAAGATAATAAAAATAATCCAAATTTTCTGTGTGTATAGACTAGAAATCAGAAAAGCAATATATTGGAGAAGAACAAAACTTTACGAAAAAGTATTTATTTATAATCTGAAAATTTCCAAGTGGAAATCGAAAATAGAAACGAATAATCAAAGGAGTATAAAACAATGAAAAGAGATTCTGGTATTTTACTTTCTGTCACTAGCCTTCCGTCTAAATATGGCATCGGTTGTTTTGATCAGGCAGCTTATGATTTCGTAGACTGGTTAGAAAAATCCGGACAGAGATATTGGCAGATACTGCCGTTAGGTTCTACAAGTCATGGCGGAGCATTCGATTCACCATATCAGGCATTCTCAGCTTTCGCAGGAAACCCGTATTTCATCAGCCTTGATGCGCTGGTAGAAGAAGGGGTGCTGACAGCAGAAGAGTGTGAGGCAGTATCATTCGGCGATACCGAGGAGAAGGTAGACTATGAACTCCTTTATAAGAATCGCCTTCCTCTTCTTCGAAAAGCATATGAACGCAGCAATATAAGCCAGAATGCAGAGTTCGTAGCATTTGCAAACGATAATTTCTGGTGGCTGGATGATTATGCATTGTTTATGGCGGCAAGAAATTTCTTCGATGGCAAGGGATGGACACAGTGGCCGGAAGATCTTCGTATGCATTATAACTATGCACTGGATTACTACCGTGAGAAACTCTATTTTGATATTGAGTTCCAGAAATATATGCAGTTCAAGTTCTACGAACAGTGGAGTGCGTTAAAAAAATATGCCAACGACAAACATATTGAGATCGTAGGAGATATTCCGATCTATGTATCTCCGGATGGATCAGATGTTTGGGCAAGCCCGGAGTTGTTTCAGCTGGATGAAAATAACCAGATGGTAAACATTGCAGGTTGTCCGCCGGACAATTTTGCAGTTGATGGTCAGGTATGGGGGAATCCGCTTTATAATTGGGACTACCATAAAAAAACAAACTATCATTGGTGGGTTACACGTTTATGGTATAGCTTTAAATTATATGATGTAGTACGTATCGATCATTTCAGAGGTTTTGATCAGTATTTCTCTATTCCGGGAAGTACAGGAAAGGCACTTGACGGTCACTGGGAAGATGGACCGGGAATGGATCTCTTCGAGACTCTGGCAAGAGAGCTCGGCGAGAAAAAGTTTATCGCGGAAGACCTCGGTTTGATGACAGACGGTGTTCGTAAACTGGTAAAAGACAGTGGTTTCCCGAACATGAAAGTCATTCAGTTCGCATTCAATTCTGCTGATACAGGCGGAGTGAACGAGTATTTACCGCACAATTATATGAATAACTGTGTTGTATATACAGGCACTCATGATAATGAGACAGTCAGCGGTTGGTTTACAGCTCTTGATGAGAAGGAAAAAGCGCATATCAGAGAGTATCTGGATGATCAGACAACTCCGGATGAGAAGATTTATGAGAAGCTGATCCGTCTTGCGATGATGTGTGCAGCGGATGTATGTATCGTTCCGATCCAAGATTGGCTTGGTCTTGATAACTCCGCAAGAATGAATACTCCGGGTACGGTTGAAGATAACTGGACATGGAGAATGAAGAAGGATCAGATCCCTGAGACACTGAGCGATGAGATCCTTGCAATGACGAAACGTTTCGGCCGTGCAAACTGGGATGCTCTGAATGCGCTTGAGGCAGCAGAAGAGGCAGATGACGAGATCGAAGTTGAGTTTATCGAGATTGAATTGACGAAAGCAGAAACAGAAGTGGTCGAAGCAGAGACGGTTAAGGAAACCGGTATCTTATTATAGTATAATCAAGAATTTAAGAGAAAAGGAGAAGACATGCAGGACTTATACAGACTGATCGAGAAGAAGATCAAAGACGCAGGCTATCCGGGTGCAGTGGATGGTGAAGAACTTTACAACAACATCTGTGATGAGATGGAAGAGAAAGAAAACGGAAGCTACCTCCTGATGATCAAAGGAGAGGGCAATGTACATTTCGAGTGTCGCGTTGATATTATGGATGACCAGTTTGATCTGCCGTACGTAGATATTCACGCGGGAGATCAGGTATATCACGTGGATTTTGATGCAGAGTAAGCAGAAATAAATAGATAAGGCTGAGGACCGATGATTCGGTCTTCGGCTTTTTTTATTAGGAAAGATATGGTATACTATAAAGAATAGTAGAAATGAATGAAAAAAGAGGAGGTCGTACACGTGCAGGATCATGGCGTAAAAACGAAGAATCCAACAAAATACACGAAATTATCTTTGGTTTGGGACTTTTTAAAAGGAAGTAAGACTTACTTTGCCATCAGTATCATTGCCACTTTGCTGGTCAATGCGTTTGATATGCTGACACCACAGATCATCCGTACCACGGTAGACAGTATCATTGGAACAGCGGAGCTGGATGTTCCGGGATTTGTGGCTGAGATGGTAAATGAGATCGGCGGAGTCGGATTTTTGAAAGAGAATCTTTGGGTGATCGGAATACTTATCGCGCTGATCGCATTTGGAAGTGCTGTTTGCCGTTATATGAATACATACTTTAACAGTAAGGGTGCAGAACGGTTTGTAAAGACCATGCGAAACCGTTTATTTTCACACATTCAGCGATTACCGTTTTCCTGGCATATGAAGAACCAGACCGGTGATATTATCCAGCGCTGTACGTCAGATGTGGATATGATCAAAAACTTTGTATCGGAGCAGCTGACAGCGGTCTTTCGTATCGTGATGATGATCGTATTGTCCTTGTCCTTTATGTATGCGATGAATCCAAAACTGACTCTGGTGGCAGCGGTATTTGTACCGGTTGTGGTAACATATTCCGGCTTTTTCCATTCCAGGATCCGAGACCGTTTTACTCAGTGCGATGAGAACGAAGGCGTTTTGTCCACGATCGCACAGGAGAACCTCACGGGTATCCGCGTTGTGCGTGCATTCGGCCGCGAAAAGTATGAGAAAGACCGTTTTGAAC
>JAZRLX010000157.1:0-19636 GCA_045647085.1 Pilosibacter sp. | reverse complement strand
GCTTTCTTCTTTATCTGGATATAAATAGCGGTATGAATCTGTAAATCCGTGATTCAAGTAATTTTGTTATTTTTTCTCTTTCTTCATTTGTAAATCCTGCATTATTTCTATTCGTTTTAGGATTTTTCAAGTCAATTTCCTTATGTGCTACATTTAAGTCACCACATAAAATAACAGGTTTTTCCGCATCCAATTTCTTTAAATAAGTAAGAAAATTATCTTCCCAATTCATACGATAAGGAAGTCTCGCCAATTCATTCTGTGAATTCGGTGTATACACAGTAATAAAATAGTAGTCTTCAAACTCCAATGTAATCACACCGCCGATGTCTTCTGTAAACAACACGCACATGATCTGCAGTTCTTTCTTAACATCCTCCGGAAGTGATTTAAAATCCTGGTTAAAATAAAACTTCTGCTCATAAGAATTGGCTCCGCAGAGCACAACTGTTTCTCTTTTCGCTTCCATAATCCTTGCTCCTTTACGGTAAATAATCCAAAATCTCCATCAGAGAATCCATATGATGATCTGCTTTTCCCTGATCAAATCCAAAGCGATCATCGCGAAGCGCAGCAACTGTCATGCCGGCTGCTTTACCGGCCTCGATGCCAACTTCAGAATCCTCGATCACAAAGCACTCTTCCTCTTTTACCTTCAGGGTCTTCGCTGTATAATGATAGATTTCCGGATCCGGCTTACTCTGTTTAAACTGACCGCCGCTGACGATCAGATCAAACCACGGACGCATACCTGTATCTTCCATGATCCTTGCGATTAGCTTCGGTCCTGTAGAGGAAGCCAGCGCTACGCGGTATCCGCGTTTTTTCAACTCCTGCACTACAGTCAGTGCTTCCGGTCGAAAGATTTTCTGATAATCCACATGCTGATAAATATCCAATACACGGAACTCTTCATATAATTCTTCCCAGGTCTGTCCATTGTTGATCGCACGTTCCATGATCATCCAGCTGTCTTTTTTGGTACGGCCAACCATCGGGTTAATATCATCCATCACAACTGCCGGATTCTTCGTCTGAGCAAATGCCAGCAGATATTCATTGTAAACGATCTCACTGTCTACGATTACGCCGTCCATATCAAAAATGGCGGCACGATATGTTCTATGTTCCATTCTTTTCTCCAAACTGTAATTTAAAAGCGGCTGCAATCACTGTGCAGCCGCCTATATTCTATCATGCGATATTCATTCACGCAATACCTAGTCTTCGAGAAGTCCTCTCACGTTCAGATAATTGACAATACACTCTACGCATCCGTCAGTACCGATTTTTCCGGAATCCAATACGAGATCATAGTTTTCGATGGACTCCCAGTCTTTTCCTGTATAGTAGCGGTGATAGTCACGGCGTTCTTTGTCCATCCGCTTAATATTCTTCGGAATCTCTTCTTCCTCATAATATCCTTTTTCACGGATACGCTCGATTCGTGCATCCATATCCGCGCGGATAAAAACTCTCACAAGATTCTCTTCCTCTGCCAGTACATGCTCCGCACAGCGTCCGATAAAGATACAGGACTGCTCCTGAGCCAGTTTGCGGATCACGGAAGACTGGAACCGGAACAGATTGTCTGCGGATACCAGGTCATTTCCAAGGGACGGACTGGTATTCTCCGGAACCATAGACTGAACAATCTTATAAAGAAGTTTTTTACCTGCGCGCTCATCTGCAAGATGGAAATAACTCTCACGGATTCCGCTCTCGTTTGAAGTCATCCTGAGGATTTCCTTGTCGTATACATCGAGTCCAAGCTTTGCGCCAAGCTTCTTTCCGACTTCTGCTCCGCCGCTTCCATACTGACGGCCAATGGTAATGATCACTTTTTTAGCCATACTGATGCCCCCTTCTTCTGTTCTGTCTTACGGTTCACAACCGTCTTTCTAGTCTCTTATATCATAACACATTTCACCGATAATTTTAAGTCTTTTCTTGATATTTTTATAGTTTTTCCAGACCACTCATCATCAGTTCGCAAATTCCAAACACAATTAATTATGTCCGCACAATAAAAGTGGCAAATCCCTGCTGTCTCAGCTGTCTCTCTTGCGCGATCGCATTTTCCAGATTCCGAAATGCACCTGCACGCACATAGTACAATCCGTTTTTTGCTATCAGAAAAGCCGGATATCCTCGCTCCTGTAATTCTTTCAGTTCCTCTTCTGCATACTCCCTGCGTCGGAATATGCCCGTCTGAACCATATAAAAACCGGGTTCTTCTCCGGTCGATGGCCGCATTTGTTCCCGTTCACGGAATGACATAACGACTCCATCCGCGATAGCATCTGCAGTGGAAGCAAGCTTCTCATCAAACAACGTATTATCCACAGGATTGTCAATAAACCCGGCTTCAATCAAGATCGCAGGCATTTTGGTATTGCGAAGAACAACCAGTCCAGGACGCTCGAGCACACCCTGGTCATTCCAGCCAAGCTTTGCAAGTTCCGTCTGAACATTCTGTGCCAATCGTCCTGCTTCCCCATCCATGGTATAAACCAACGTTTCCACCCCTGAGGCAGTACCGGGGATTGGCATTGCATTCCGATGCAGGGAAATAAAATAGTCTGCGTCAGAATGATTTGCAATGGCTGCCTTCTCATATGGACTGTCGTATACATCATTCACTCGCGTATATTCCACCTCAATGCCCCTGCGTTCCAATGCACTTCCCAGATCAAACGCCAACTGCAAGGTATCATCCTTCTCTTTTCTCCCATTAAAAACTGCCCCGGGCTCCACGCCTCCGTGGCCCGCATCTATGATCACCTTTCTCGCCATAAAATCCACCTTATCGCTGCTTCATATTTATCATATGAAAAAAGAGCAAAACAGGTTCGGGCAACAAAAAAGTTGCCTCCGAAAACGAAGACAACTTTTATCGATCATTTCTATTAAGAATAAATATGCGGTTTTACATCTGCCGGGATGAGACACTCGTACTTCTGTCCGCGCATTCTCTTTGCAAACTCTGCTTTTGCTTTTTCGATCAGCTCCGGCTTTTCTGTAAGAGACTTTGCTGCATCAGCAAGTACTTCTGCTGCCAGAACCGCACCTTTCAGTGCAATACTGGATTTACCCTGACCGGTCCACTGCCAACTGTGTGCACCTGCACCGTGGCTGTAACATGCTGTGGAAATCTGTGCTGTCGGAAGTACCCAGCTTACATCGCCTACGTCTGTGGAACCCGGTTCGCAAGCCTCATAGTGGATACGATCAACAAAGATATCACAAAGCTCAGACTCTTCAATATTATCTTTCAAAGCCATGATATCAATAACAGCACCCGGAACATTGTTCAGTGCATTTTCAAGCGGGAAGGAGTCTTTGAACGCCTTCGCATATGCACGTTCCTCTGCTGTATACTCCGGAATACCGATCTTTAAGAAGGACTCCTTTAATACATCTTCCAGTGCAAAGTTCGGAAGTGTATCATACAGACCTTCGTCAAAAATAATATCCACGGTTGTTCCTGTGATCATGGCAGCACCTCTTGCCACGTCACAAACTCGCTCGTAAAGTGCTTTTACCTTCTTCGCACTTGTAGAACGGATCAGATATTTTACGCGAGCCTCCGCCTGAACGACGTTCGGAGATTCTCCGCCTGTTTTTACGATCGCATAATGCAGACGCTCTGTCGGTTCAATGTGCTCTCTCAGATAGTTTGCACCAACGTCCATGATCTCCACTGCATCAAGAGCACTTCTTCCAAGATGCGGAGCTGCTGCCGCATGGGAAGATACACCATGGAAATCAAAGAATGCCTGGATGCAAGCCTGACTGGAACCGGTTGTAACCATATGGAAATTGTCCGGATGCCATGTGAGTGCCACATCTGCATCATCAAAGAAACCGGCTCTTGCAAGATATGCCTTACCGCTGCCGCCTTCCTCCGCCGGACATCCGACGATCTTAACGGTACCGGAAATGCCATTCTCCTGCAGGTAATCTTTGTAAAGCATGGCTGCTCCGATCGCACCTGTACCAAGAAGATGATGACCACAGCCATGACCCTGCTCTCTCTCCTCTAACGGAGAATATTTGCAGATATCTGCTTCCTGGCTCATACCATGAAGAGCATCGTACTCTGCAAGGAAACAGATTACCGGTTTACCGCTGCCATAAACACCTACATATGCAGTATCCATATCTGCAACCGGAGTCTGCACTTCAAATCCTTCTTCTTTTAAAAACTCCACCATGCGTGCGCAGGATTTGTGCTCTTCAAACATTGTCTCGGAATATCCCCAGATATCACACAACAGCGCGTATAATTTATCCTGATAATCTTTTCTCATAACTTCCTGCTCCTAGTAACTATGTAATATTAATCCTGAACCTGAACGCCTCTCGGACCCACGTGTGTCGCGAACACGATCTGAGTGCTTGTCTTACCGAATTTCTGAAGCTGGCCAAGGAACTGATCTAACTGCATCGTACTCTCAAATGCTACCTTCATCATGACAGAGTACTCTCCGGTCACACTGCTGCACTCCAGAATATTCGGGATCGATTCCGCATATTTGTAGAACTTCTGCTTGTCTTCCGGCATAACATTTAAATTGATAAATGCGATGATATGATAACCAAGCTTCATCGGATTGATCTGCGCCTGATATCCGGTAATCACATGATCCTTCTCCAACTTCTCAATTCTCGCAGAAACTGCCGGGGAAGAAAGGAATGTCTTCTCCGCGATGGTCTTTAACGATGTTCTCGCATTTTGCTGTAAGATCTGAAGTATCTCTCTGTCAATATGATCCATACTGTTTCTCCTTATTTATCCTTATGTGGATTCTAACTTTTTCACTTTACTCTCCGATATGCTCCATACCCTGGGCGAGGATTGTTTCGATATGACTGTCCGCCAGTGAGTACAGCACACTCTTTCCTTCCCTGCGGAACTTTACAAGCCGCATCTGCTTCAAGATCCGAAGCTGGTGAGAAATTGCTGATTGACCCATGCCCAAAAGACTTGCAATGTCACAAACACAAAGTTCAGACTGACTGAGAGCGTAAAGAATACGGATTCTTGTAGAATCACCAAACACCCGGAAGAACTCTGCCAGATTCTGCAGCTCTTCACCTTTCGGCATCACGTCATTTACTCTCTCTACCACATGTTCGTGGACATGCATATACTCACAACACGGAGCAATTTTCTGATCTTCTCTGATTCCCATCCATGTGCTCCTTCCCTGATCTGATCCGGTTACCCGCATCTGGTATAAAAGCTATCAAACTCCCCCGGGACCTCAGTCCCATTTCATTAACGGACTAACATTTTACTGATCTCAAACTGTTCTTCCGGAATGTCCTTCGTCATATTCAGTGCTTCCTGAATATCATAATCAATAAACTCACCATTTTTGTAAGCTACTACACGGTTGCTCTTTCCACTTGCCATAAGTTCCGCTGCCTTAGCTCCCATGATGGACGCATATACGCGGTCTTTACAAGTCGGAGTACCGCCTCGCTGAATATAGCCGATGATGGTTGCTCGTGTCTCAACGCCTGTTGCGGCCTCAATTCTTCTTGCCATAGAAGTAGAATGACCGATACCCTCTGCATTGATGATGATGTGGTGTTTCTTACCACGCTTTCTATTTTCAATAATGCGGTTGATCAAATACTGTTCATTTCCGTCATATCGCTCCGGAAGAAGAATATCTTCCGCACCGTTTGCGATACCACACCACAGTGCAATGTGTCCTGCATGACGTCCCATAACTTCGATAATGCTGCATCGTTCATGAGATGTGGATGTGTCTCGAACCTTGTCGATAGCATCCATCGCTGTATTTACCGCTGTATCAAAACCGATCGTATAATCTGTGCAAGCAATATCCAGGTCAATCGTTCCCGGAACTGCGATCGTGTTAATGCCTAAGGCAGAGAGCTTTCCTGCTCCTCGGAAAGAACCGTCACCACCGATCACAATGATTCCGTCAATTCCGTGCTTTCTGCAAATCTCTGCACCGAGTCTCTGTCCCTCTTCGGTACGGAACTCCTGGCTTCGGGCTGTATAGAGGATCGTACCGCCGCGGTTGATGATATCAGAAACACTGGTTGTTTCCAGATCAATGATCTCTTCCTGCAGCAAACCTGCATATCCTCTCATAATACCCTTGACTTTGAGGCCTTTATTAATAGCTGTCCTTACTACGGCACGGATCGCTGCGTTCATACCAGGTGCATCACCGCCACTCGTGAGTACTCCAATTGTCTTAACCTCTTTTTTTGTCATATATGTCCTCCAAAAAACTACCTCTGACGATATAAATCCAGTCGCTCTTATTTTAATATGTTTTATCTATTTTTACAATGCTTTTTTATGGATGGATTGATATTTTTTTCACTAAGTTGTTTTGTTTTTCTTTTGTATCGTCTTCTCCACAACCTTCACATTGCAGTCACCAAGAATCGTACAAAGGTCCGCATGGAGCAATCCCCTTGCATCTACAGCCCAGTTGGCAGACAGGCGTTTTACCGCCTTTTCCTCCTTCAGATAAAGCACCACATGATCCTTACCTTCCGAATTTCTGAGTGCCGCCATGACTGCATCATAAACCTGGTGATAATGTGCCTGATTCTGGAACTGGATCCAAAGTTCACTCGGGATCTCAGAAAATGGGATCACATCCTCGCACACCAGTTTTCCAACCGGATCGTCACCGATAGAAGCACGACCGCGAAGAAATACTTTCGAATCCTCCACCAGATGCTGCTTGTGTTTCTCGTATACCTTCGGGAAGATCAGCGCTTCAACCGTCCCGACCATATCTTCCAGATTAATAAATGCCATCAGCTGATTGGTCTTGGTTGTCTTCACCTTCTTCGCTGTGATCATACCGCCGATCGTCACGATAGAATTGTCTTCAACAATAGTCTTTCCGTCCTCATCCACAATGAAATCCGAAGTTCTGGCTGTCACATTTTTCTGCCAGAGTTCCTGATATTCTTCCATTGGATGTCCGCTGACATAAATGCCCAGCATTTCCTTTTCATATGCCAATAATTCTTCTTTTTCATATTCACCAACCGGAGGCATCGCAATCTGGAAGCTGCTCTTTTCCTCTTCGCCCACAAGATCAAAAAAGCTCAACTGGCCTTCAAAACCGGTCTTCTTCTCTTTTGCCTTGCTTTCCAGGAGATCCGGAGCCACGATCCACTTCTGCTTTCTGGTTCCCGGAAGAGAATCCAGTGCACCGGATTTGATGAAACTCTCTAACGTTCTCTTGTTTACTTCCTTGTTGGACATACGGGTCACAAAATCCTCCAGAGTCGTAAACGGTCCGTTGGCCTCACGCTCCCTGATGATCATGTCAACAACGGAACGTCCCACACTCTTGATCGCAGAAAGTCCGTATCGGATGCTGTTTCCGGAAACGGAGAATCCACCGTATCCCTCGTTAATATCCGGAGGCAAAATGGAAATCCCCATATTTCTGCAGGCAAGAATATACTCAGATACTTTCGTCACGTTGTCCATGACAGAAGTCATCAGCGCTGCCATAAATTCCTTCGGATAATAATATTTCAGCCATGCTGTCTGATATGCAACCACCGCATACGCAGCCGCATGAGATTTATTAAATGCATATTTCGCAAAATCCGTCATATCGTCGTAGATCTGGTTGGCCACAGATTCACTGATCCCGCTGGCCACACAGCCCTGAACGCCTTCTTCCTCATTTCCGTAAACGAAATTCTGGCGTTCCTTCGCCATAACAGATGCTTTTTTCTTGGACATGGCACGGCGCACCAGGTCACTTCGTCCCAAAGTATATCCCGCCAGATCACGAACGATCTGCATAACCTGCTCCTGATAAACGATACAGCCGTAAGTCGGACTTAAAATGTGCTCCAGCTGCGGACACGTGTAGGTAATGGCAGAACGGTCATTTTTACCTTTTAAATATTTCGGAATGAAATCCATCGGACCCGGACGATACAGAGAGATACCGGCGATGATGTCCTCCAGACTGGTCGGTTTCAACTCCTTCATGAAAGTCTTAAAGCCGCCGCTTTCCAGCTGGAACACGCCCTCATTTTTTCCGGTTCCAAGGGATTCAAATACTTTTTTATCATCATAACTCATATGCTCCAGATCAACCGGAAGCCCATGGTTCTTTTCGATCATGTTAACTGCGTCCTGGATCACGGTCAGCGTTCTGAGACCCAGGAAATCCATTTTTAAGAGGCCCAGTTCTTCCAATGTAGTCATGGTGAACTGAGTTGTGATCGTACCGTCGGAGCCTCTGGACAACGGTACATATTCGTCCACGGAAGTACGGCTGATCACGACACCCGCCGCATGCATGGAAGTATGTCTCGGAAGACCTTCCAGACGCATGGACATGTCGATCAGCTTGTGGACCTGTTCATCGGAATCATACAGAGCTTTCAACTCCGGATTTTTCTTCAATGCCAGTTCCAGGGTAATGTTCAGCTCCGCCGGAACCATCTTGGATACCTGATCACACAGAGCATACGGAAGGTCCATAACACGGCCCACGTCACGGATCACACCGCGGGCAGCCAGTGTACCGAATGTTACGATCTGGGCAACCTGATCTTTTCCGTATTTTTTCACTACATAATCGATAACTTCCTGACGTCTTTCGTAACAGAAGTCCACGTCAATATCAGGCATGGATACTCGTTCCGGATTCAGGAATCGCTCAAACAGAAGCTGGTAACGGATCGGATCAATGTCTGTGATCCGCAGGCAATAGGAAACAATACTGCCCGCCGCCGAGCCTCGGCCCGGACCAACTGCAATATCGTTGGATTTCGCATAGTTGATGAAGTCCCATACGATCAGGAAATAATCGACATATCCCATATTTTTGATCGTATTTAACTCGTATTCCAGACGTTCTTCCAGATCCTGTCCGCCATTTGGATAACGCTCTGCAAATCCCTTTTTACAAAGATACTGGAGGTAAGTCCAGGAATCGAATCCTTCCGGAACTTCGTATTTCGGAAGTTTTGTCACGCCGAACTCAATTTCCACATTACATCGTTCCGCGATCCTGTGTGTATTTTCAAGCGCCTGCGGCACATAGCCAAATAACTGGCGCATCTCTTCTTCTGATTTCACATAATATTGTCCGCCGTCGTAGCGCATACGGTTTTCGTCAGCTACTTTTTTTCCGGTCTGGATGCAGAGCAGGATGTCGTGCGGTTCCCAGTCCTCTGCGTTGATATAATGACAATCGTTGGTTGCTACCAACGGAATATTACATTCTCTGGACAGACGAAGAAGACCCTGGTTCACCTGACGCTGCATCGGGATCCCGTGGTCCTGAAGTTCTAAGAAATAATTGCCGTCGCCAAATACGCTGCGGTATTTTTCTGCCGCAGTTTTCGCTTCTTCGTAAAGACCTCTCTGCAAGAACCTCGCCACTTCACCTGCCAGGCAGGCACTGAGCGCGATCAGACCTTCATGGTACTGCTCGAGCACCTCCATATCTACACGCGGCTTATAGTAGAAGCCGTCCACATAGCCTTTGGAAACGATCTTCATCAGATTCTGGTAACCTTCATTGTTCTCAGCCAAAAGCACCAGATGGTAGTAACGGTCCTCACCATTTACATTTTCACGGTCAAATCTGGATGCCGGAGAAACATAAACTTCACATCCCAGGATTGGCTTGATCCCGTTTTCTTTCGCCGCACGGTAAAAATCGATCACGCCAAACATGGCACCATGGTCTGTGATCGCCATGCTGTCCATTCCAAGCTCTTTGGCCCGCGCTGCCAGCTCTTTAATTTTACTGGATCCGTCCAAAAGACTATATTCTGTATGGACGTGTAAATGTGTAAATGCCATCTGATCCCTCCGTCATCTTTCTCAAATCTGTCTGTTACTATATTAAAGGATATCAGTCTATTTCGCAAGCAAAAAGAGACGGTCCCTCTCGAGACAGTCTCTTCCAAAATTCAAATATTCAATTAGTGGTTGCTGAGGTATTTCTCAATCTCATCGATCGCCTTTTCCTCGTCAGCGCCGTCAGCGGTAATAACTACCTGCTCGCCAACCGGAAGGTCCAGGGTCATCATACCCATAATACTCTTCGCATTCACTTTTTTGTTGTCACTTTCCACATAGATCTTGCTGTCATAGCTGCTTGCAAGCTGTACTAACATTGCGATCGGACGCGCCTCAAGACCGGAAGCAAGTTCGATAGTCACGGTTCTCTTTGTCATATTACTCCTCCTCACTGCACACGGAGCATAGATATTGCTTATAGTGCTCCGCTTCCTGTCCCCTGCGCTCTCAGCTGTTCCGCTGTCTCGCAGAGTTTTCTAAGCCGGTGATTGACACCGGACTTTCCAACAGGGGGTTCCAGCTCTTCCCCGAGTTCTTTCAGGGTTGCCTCCGGTTTTTCCAGTCTTACCCTGGCAATCTCTGCCAGTCCCGGTGGAAGACTTTCAAATCCGACGGTGTCGCGAATGTACTCAATATCCGCGATCTGCTTCATGGCAGCCGATACGGTCTTATTGATATTGGCCGTTTCACAGTTGACCTGGCGATTTACATTGCTTCGCATTTCCTTCACAATGCGGATATTCTCCAGCTCCATCAGTGATAAGTGAGCCTCCATGACATTCAGCATGTCGACAATCTGGTTCCCTTCTTTGATGTAGACCACATAATATTTCTTTCGAATGACGATCTTTGCTTCTACGTTAAAGGTCGCCATGATCGACTGGATCTGCTTGGCTTTCGGTTCGGTCGCACACACGATCTCAAAGTGATAGGATTTCTCCGGATCACTGATCGAACCGGACGCAAGGAATGCGCCTCGCAGAAACGCACGGCGGCAGCACGGATTCTGTACTACCACGTTTCCTACAACATTGAGATTTTCTCCAATCTCTCCGTCGTCTGCCAGCAGTTTTGTGGCCTTCAATATACGGAGTGCATCATCATGCTGCTTCACAGCAACCGAATAAATCCGGTTTTTACCGAGGTGTGCATTCCGTCGTATTGAGATATCAGTAACTATATTAAAGGTTTTTTTCAATAATGTAAAGCATTTTCTGGCTACTGTTACATTTTCTGTATGAATTTTTATACTGTAATGGTCGTCTCCGGAAATCTGGATCCGACCGCAAAGGCTCAGAATGGCAGCGATCTCAGCGATCTGACAATGTCTCGCCGGTGCTGTCTGCCTGGATAATTCCTCTTTAATCTGAGAAGAAAACGACATTTCGCTTATCTCCTTCCATCAAACTACTTACCCTCAATTCCCGCATCACGATGTTCCAGATGCACCTCATATCGTGTGTCCTGCTTCAAACGTTCATAGATCTCACAAGCGATTGTTACAGAGCGATGTTTTCCGCCGGTACATCCAATGGCGATCACAAGCTGGTTTTTACCTTCTTTGTCGTAATTAGGCACTAAGAAACCAAGCATATCCGTCAGCTTCTCTAAAAATGCAGCTCCGGTTCCTCCCTGCATCACATATTCCTGGACACAGCTCTCCATACCTGTATGAGGACGCAGTTCACTCACATAGTGTGGATTTGGTAAAAATCTCACGTCAAATACCAGATCTGCGTCTGACGGGATTCCGTATTTAAATCCAAAACTAAGAATAGTAATACATAGATTGCTCTTCTCCCGTCCCTCACAATACAGACGCTCCAGATTCTGGCGCAGTTCTTTGGTAAGCATACGGCTGGTATCCATGATCTGGTCTGCCTTCTCACGTAAGAAGCCCAGTTTCTCACGCTCCTGCATGATACCGGTCTCAATACGGCCGATTCTGGAAAGCGGATGGCTTCTTCTTGTCTCTTTATATCGTTTGATCAGAGTTTCATCATTGGCCTCAAGGAATAAAATGGAGAACGGATAGGAACTCTCTCTCCATTTGTCAATGATGCTTTCCAGCATCGGGAGATCTTCACCGCTTCGGATATCCACACCTAAAGCGATATCCTTCTGCTCATTGCGGCTGCTCAGTGTCAGTTCTGCAAACTTTTCAATTAGAAGGATCGGAAGATTGTCCACACAATAAAAACCCATATCTTCCAGATTTTTCAGTGCAATTGTCTTTCCTGCGCCCGACATTCCGGTTACAATGACCAGTCTCACCTTGCTTCCTCCTCAAACTCACCCAAGAGCTTTACTTCCATCTCCAGGGATACACCAAATTCGGCTTTTACTCTCTTTTCCACTTCTTTGCAGAGATTGTAAATATCCGATGCAGTCGCGCCTCCCTTGTTGATCACAAAGCCTGCGTGTTTCTCAGAAACCTGCGCGCCTCCGACTGCAAAGCCCTTCAGCCCACAATCCTCGATCAACTTGCCTGCAAAATATCCTTCCGGACGCTTGAATGTACTTCCTGCACTCGGATACTCTAACGGCTGTTTGTCCTTTCTTCGGAAAGCCAGATCATCCATCACTGCTTTGCTTTCCTCCATGTTTCCCTCCGCAAGAGAAACCACTGCGTCTAACACCAGATATCCTTTCTTCGGGATCACACTGGTGCGATATCCAAGTTCTAACATTTCAGCCGGAAGTGTTTCCACTGTTCCTTCCGGTGTCAGAACGGTAACTGTCTTTAATACATTGATCATCTCGGAACCGTAAGCACCTGCGTTCATCACACATGCACCGCCTACCGTTCCCGGAATGCCGGCTGCGAATTCCAGACCTGTCAGCCCTGCTTTATATGCAGTGTTGGCCAGTTTGGAGAGCATCACTCCTGCTCCTACGTTGATTTCTGTTCCGTTTACTTCTAAACGGTCAAATTTGCCCGTGCTGATGATCACACCCGGAAATCCCTTGTCGCTGACTAAGAGATTGCTTCCGTTTCCGATCACATACCACGGAACATCTGCCTTCTTGCATGCTGCAAGCACAGCTTTTAACTCCTCCACAGTCTCCGGGACAGCAAACCATTTGGCCTCGCCGCCGGCACGGAAGGATGTATGTTTCATCATCGGTTCATTGATCCTAACTTCCATGAATCGCTATTCCCTCTCGGTTCTATTTATTCCAGGAACGCTCTGCGTTCTTTCTTGCCATATTGTCCTGCACACGCTTATAAAGCTCCTGTGCAGCATTGTAGCCCATCTTCTTCTGGCGGAAATTTACTGCCGCAGACTCTACGATAACTGCCAGGTTACGACCCGGGCGAACCGGGATCTTGTGGCAGACTACTTTATTGCCCAAGTACTCCGTATACTGGTCTTCCAGACCCAGTCTGTCGTACTCTCTGTCCTTGTCCCACTCTTCCAGCTGGATCACCATATCAATGGACTGTGTGTCTTTAACGCTCTCCACTCCAAACAGTGTCTTTACGTCAATAATGCCGATACCGCGAAGCTCAATAAAGTATTTGGTAATGCTCGGTGCTGTACCAACCAATGTCTCATCGCTGACTTTGCGGATCTCCACCACATCATCGCTGACAAGACGGTGACCACGCTTCACCAGTTCCAGAGCTGCCTCACTCTTACCGATACCACTTTCACCGGTCAGCAGAACACCCTCACCAAATACATCGACGAGAACACCGTGAATGCTGATGCACGGAGCCAGCTTTGCCTTCAGCCAGCGAATGATCTCTGCCATCACATCAGATGTGGTCTTCGTAGAAAGCAGACACGGAACGCCATAATGATCACAGAGTTCCAGTACTTCTTCTTCCGGTTTCATGTCACGACAGAACACAATACACGGGATCTTGCTGGCGATCAGCTTGTCATACATCGCCATTCTGTGCTCCTTGGAAAGTCCGGAAAGGTAAGCCATTTCCACATTACCCATCAGCTGCACACGTTCATTATCAAAATGATCATAAAAGCCTGTCAGCTGAAGCGCCGGACGGTTGATATCCGGATGAGAAACCACGATCTTATCTGTATCCAACTCCGGTGTCAGGTTCTGAAAACCCATTTTTTTAATAATTTCAGTAATCGTAACTCCGTACATACTATTCCCCTTTCCGGTATTTCATACCTTGAGCTGCCGTAATTTCGGGCGTATTTGGTTTTATCGTAACATACATTTTAGTCCTTGTCACTCGAATTATCATCTTCCGCCTTGTGAAAGAATGCATACACACTCTCTGCTGCCCGCCTATTCATGCCCTCTGTTGCGCACAACTCTTCCATGGAAGCATCGCGTACTGCCTCCAGAGACTGGAATCTGCGCATCAGCGCTTTTCTTCTGGCCGGACCAATTCCCGGAATGTCATCCAGCACAGATTTCACCTGTCCTTTGCTGCGCAGGCTGCGATGGTACTCGATCGCGAATCGATGAGGCTCGTCCTGAATTCGCGTGATCAGCTTAAATGCCTCACTGAATCGGTCGATCGGGATTTCTACATTATTATAATACAATCCGCGAGTGCGATGATTGTCATCTTTTACCATACCGCAGACCGGAATGTTTAACTTCAGTTCTTCCAGCACTTTCAGAGCCACATTAACTTGGCCTCGTCCGCCGTCCATCATGATCAGATCCGGAAAACGTGTGAAACTGCCAAACTTCGTCTCTGCATTTCCATTTACAGTCTCTTCCAGTTCCCTCAGTTCTTCCAGACCGTGCTCAAATCGTCTTGTCAGTACTTCTTCCATGGAAGCATAATCGTTCGGTCCCTGTACGGTTTTGATCTTGAACTTACGATAATCATTTCGCTTCGGTCGTCCGTCTTCATAAACCACCATGGAACCCACGGACTCAAAACCACTGATGTTGGAAATATCAAAAGCTTCGATTCGTCTCACATGTTCGAGATCCAGCCATTCTCCAATCTGGTTCATGGCACCGATGGTACGCAGCTCCTCGCGTTTGATCTTTTCTTTATCCTGATCCAATACCAGCTGTGCATTCTTGGCAGCCAGTTCCACCAGACGGTTTTTCTGGCCTTTCTTTGGTACCACGAACTTTACGCCCTGTCCGCGACGCTTGGTCAGCCACTCCTGGATCAGCTTCATTTCACGGAATTCCTGCTGCACCCACACCTCTCGCGGGATAAACGGAGTTCCTGCATAAAACTGCTTAACAAAACTTCCTATGATCTGCTTCTCATCTTCCGCGGTCGCCACAGAAACATGAAAATGCTCACGACCGATGATCTTTCCGTCACGCACAAAGAATACCTGCACCACCGCATCTTCCTGATCTCGGGCCATGGCAATGATATCACGATCCTCCATGGACTGGCTGGTGATCTTCTGTTTTTCTGCGATCTGCTTCACACTCTGGATCAATTCACGGTATTCGATGGCTCTCTCAAACTCCATCTCTTCGGATGCTTCCAGCATTTTCTTTTCCAACATGGAAAGGACCGGCTTATGATTTCCGTTTAAAAACTCCAGCACTTGAGCCACAGACTGTCCGTATTCTTCTTTGGAAATATATCCCTGACACGGAGCATTGCATTGCTTGATATGATAGTTCAGACACGGACGTTCCTTTCCGATATCTTTCGGCAGATTTCTCGTGCAGGTACGAATCTTCCAAAGTTTGTGGATCAGATCAATGGTATCACTAACCGCTCCCGCACTGGTGTACGGGCCAAAGTAGCGGCTCTTATCCTTTTTCATGGTTCTGGAAAATAAAACTCTGGGAAATTCCTCTTCCACGGTTACCTTGATATACGGATAGGATTTATCATCCTTCAGCATCGTATTGTACTTCGGACGATGCTCTTTGATCAGATTGCACTCCAAAACCAGAGCTTCCAGCTCCGAGTCCGTGATAATATACTCGAAGCGTGCAATCTTCGAAACCATCTTTTCGATCTTCGCAGTCTTATTGCGGCTGCTCTGAAAATATTGGCGTACACGGTTTTTCAGGCTGATCGCCTTGCCAACATAGATGATCTCGTCATATTTGTCATGCATGATATAAACTCCCGGAGAACCCGGGAGTTTTTTTAATTCTTCTTCAATATTAAAATTGATCTCGTGTTCCATTAACGAAGTCTCTCTCCATCGAACTTTCTGATCATCTGGATATGGCGGCGGATCTCAGTGATCTGCTCTGCTACTGTGTCGCCCACGGTCTGCATATCCAGTACCATACAAATATCATCAATTTCCTTCTGAGTCGCATGACCAGACAGTTTTGCCAGAGCCTCCAGCATCTTATCGTAATGCTTCTCATCCATAGCATCAAAAAATGCCAGTAAATATGGGCTCATGGTGTATTCCACCACTTCCTCTTCCCCATCTTCGACTCTCTCGAAACGGTACTTCTGAGTCACTTCCGGGTATTTTTCATGGTCCACTTCTTCCATAAACATGGCGAGGGGACGCACCCAGACTTTTTTCTCTCCATACTGAGCCTGGTATACCACCATCGCTTCCTCTGTCTCAGAGTGATATGCAATGGCAATGATCTGGTACATACGATTTTTAAAGTGCCGGTAGAAATCTCCCGGCACTGGTAATGTTCTAGTGTTTTCCATAGTTCCTTTTATCCTTATTCTGCTGCAGCCTCTCCGGCCGGATGTAAATGATAACGATTTGCAGCACTCCAAAGCATCCATTCGTCATAGCCTGCGTCCAGAACCGCCTGGATCTGCTGCTGCACTTCTTCGTATCCGTAAGAAATGTACTTTCCTTCACCAAGATAGGACGCTGTAAAATCCTGCAGCCACGGTCTTACGATTGCCTGGTTGTGGATGTGATCATCCTCGTCTGCTGCCTTGTCGAGCACGGTCTTGGACTTTTTCATCGCTCCAAGGATGGTTTCATACGGTTGTTTATCCGGATATTCCAGCCCGAAATTGCCCGGTCCGTAATGGGACGGATACACCATCGGACAAATGTAGTCTAAATGTTTTGCCATATCGGTATAGATCTGACCAACCGCATTGGCATCGATCTCACTTCCGATAATGGTTCCAAATACATCTGCAGAAACAAACAGCCCCTGAGATGCCAGATTTTCATACGCATACTGACAGAACTCGGTAATGACATCTGTCTTAGAACGTCCTTGTGTACGCTCCTCGTCATAAACAACATTCTTCATCGTACTGTCTGTGGAGAAACGAATGTAATCAAACTGAACTTCGTCAAAGCCGACTTCCTTTGCGATCGTTCCCACTTCCATAAGATAGTCCCAGACTTCTTTGCAGTACGGATCTACCCAAGCCATACCCTGCTTATCTCGATAAAGTTTTCCATCAGCAGTATGGAGACTCCACTCCGGCTTCTTCTCTGCCAGATATGGGTCACGGAATGCAACCACGCGGGCGATCACATACAAGCCACGATCTTTTAATGTTTTGATCAGCGCCTCGATATCCTGCACATAATTCTTGCAGGCTCCGATCTCTGTGATGATCGGTGAATCAATGTTGCAAGTGATGCGGCCTTCGTCATTTTTTAAGTCGATGACCACTGTATTGATCTCCGTATTTTCTATGTCGTCCAGAATATCCTGGAACAGACCCGGACTTCCTGCCATCGGTCCGGAAATATAAATACCACGCACTTTCTCCGGAACACGGCCCGGGAGAGCCGGATTGTTTTTATCTACGATCCGGACGGAAATCGTCTTATCGTTATCTTCGCCGGCATTTTCAATGACTTTGATACCGCTGGTCTCTTCCACCACAACCTCGGCAGTCGTTTCCTGCACCGTCTCCGCAGGCATTGACTCTTCCTTGGCCGCACGGCTGCAGCCTGTCAAAGCCGCCAGGCCCATCAGCCCGGCCAGACAAATTGCCAATAATTTCTTCTTCATTTTATCGATCCTCTTACGTATTAGAAATACTAATCATAAATTCAATTCAGATTATATCTTATCATAAGTATATCCGTCTTGGGAAGAAAAAAAATCAAAAAAGCACTATTCAAAATCGAGTTTTTGTTAGATAATAGAAGATGTGAGATTATGACTAACAGGAGGAAATGAACCATGCGAAAACTAGGGTTCGACAACGAGAAATACCTGGCGATGCAGTCTGATCATATCAGAAAACGTATCAGTCAGTTCGGCGATAAATTATACCTGGAATTCGGCGGCAAACTGTTTGATGACTATCATGCATCCAGAGTTCTTCCGGGCTTTGAGCCGGACAGCAAACTGCGTATGCTGATGCAGCTTGCAGATCAGGCAGAGATCATCATGGCGATCAACGCAGCCGATATTACCAACAACAAAGTGCGTTATGACCTGGGAATCACTTACGACGTGGACGTGCTCCGTCTCATCGGTGTATTTACCGAACGCGGCCTTCATGTAGGCAGCGTTGTCATCACACATTACTCTGATGTTCCGGCCATTGTTCAGTTCAAGAACAAACTGGAAAAGATGGGTGTGAAAGTATACCGCCACTATACCATTGAAGGTTACCCGAGCAACGTTCGTCACATCGTGAGCGACGAAGGTTTCGGAAAGAATGATTATATTGAAACTACAAGACCGCTGGTGATCGTAACAGCTCCGGGTCCGGGAAGCGGAAAGATGGCAACCTGCCTCTCCCAGCTGTACCATGAACACAAACGCGGTGTTAAAGCCGGCTATGCGAAATTCGAGACATTCCCGATCTGGAATCTCCCGTTAAAGCATCCGGTCAACCTGGCTTATGAAGCCGCAACTGCAGATTTAAATGACGTGAACATGATCGATCCGTTCCATCTGGAAGCTTACGGAGAGACAACAGTCAACTACAACCGCGATGTCGAGATCTTCCCGGTACTGAGTGCGATCTTCGAGGAGATCTACGGAGAGTGTCCGTACAAGTCTCCGACAGACATGGGTGTAAACATGGTCGGTCACTGCATCTTCGATGACTCAGCCTGCAGAGAAGCTTCCAACCAGGAGATCATCCGCCGCTATTACCAGTCTCTGGAAAAAGTTGTGGATGAGGGACATTCCAAAGAAGAATCCTACAAGATCGAGATCATTATGAAACAGGCAAAGATCTCTCCGAATGATCGTCCGGTTGTACCGGTTGCCCAGGAACTGGCAAAAGAGCTTGGTGCTCCGGCTGCAGCCATGGAACTTCCGAATGGCAAGATCGTAGTCGGAAAGACAAAAGAACTTCTCGGTGCATCCGCTGCCCTCTTACTGAATGCTGTAAAAGAACTTGGCGGAATCGACCATGAGATCAAACTGATCTCTCCGGAATCCATCGCACCGATCCAGGAGTTAAAAGTAAAGTACCTCGGAAGCACCAACCCGAGACTTCACACAGACGAGATCCTGATCGCTCTCTCCACTTGTGCGGCTACAGATGAAAACGCACAGAAAGCGTTGGAACAGCTTCCGAAACTTCGCGGCTGTCAGGTACACACAACCGTACTGCTTTCCAACATCGACAAAAAGATCTTTAAGAAACTGGGTATCGAGCTGACTGCCGATCCGGTTATCGAAGATAAAAAATCCTTTAAGTTCTAGCAACATCGAATTCATTTAGGAGGTATTACAAATGAACGAATTATTACGTGCTGATTTAAAAGCTTACATCGATGAGAATCAGGAAACCCTGATCAAACTTCTCGACACTCTTTGCCGTATCCCGGCTCCGTCCAACCATGAGGAACTTCGTGCAGAATTTATCCGTGACTGGTTTGAGAAAGAGGGATGTAAGGGCGCTTACATTGACAGTGCTCTCAACGTAATCTATCCGTA
>JAZRLX010000156.1:0-4007 GCA_045647085.1 Pilosibacter sp. | reverse complement strand
CTGTCCGTCTTCCATGTGACGAAAGAAGAATTTGACCACGGAGCGACGAGACATGCAGGAATCATGGAGTCTGATGCGGATACCTGTGTGTGCATGACTCACGATGCGATGCCTGCGGACAAGCATCTGATCGAAAAACTGACAGACGCGTTGGCGGCAGAAGAATACATCGGAGCGGCTTATGCGAGACAGCTTCCGGAAAAAGATTGTCATATCATTGAGCGATATACAAGAAGCTTCAATTATCCGGAGACATCCAGGGTGAAGACAGCCGCAGATCTTCCGGAACTGGGAATTAAAACATATTTCTGTTCCAATGTGTGTGCAGCTTATAAACGTGACCGCTATGTGGAATTGGGCGGTTTTACAAAGAAAACAATTTTTAATGAAGATATGATCTATGCTGCGAACCTGATCCAAAACGGATATGCGGTGGCTTATGCGGCGGACGCCCGTGTGATCCATTCTCACAATTATACAGGAATGCAGCAGTTTACCAGAAACTTTGATCTGGCTGTTTCTCAGGCAGACCATCCGGAGGTGTTCGAGGGAATCCGTTCGGAAGGAGAAGGCGTTAAGCTGGTAAAACGAACCGCGGAATATCTGGTGAAGCATGGAAAGATCCATCTGGTTCCGCAGTTGGTATACCTGAGTGGCTGCAAGTATCTGGGATACCTTGCAGGGAAGCGATACAAAAAATTACCGCGTTTTGTGATCATGCGGTGCACCATGAACAAAAACTATTGGAAAGGATAATCCGGATATGTCAGATGTTTTGATCATTATTCCTGCGTACAATGAAGAAGCGAATATTGAACGTGTTGTGGACCATCTGGTGCAGAACTTTCCACAGTATGATTATGTGATCGTCAATGACGGTTCCAAGGACAGTACAGGCGAAATCTGCAGAAGACGCGGATACAATTTCCTGGATCTTCCGGTCAATCTTGGACTTGCAGGTGCCTTTCAGGCGGGAATCCGATATGCTTACAAAAAGAACTATGAGTGTGCGATCCAGTTGGACGGAGACGGCCAGCATAGACCGGATTTCGTGGAAGACATGAAAAAGAAGATGGATGAAGGTTACGATATCGTGATCGGCTCCAGATTTATCAATGAAAAGAAGCCCATGACTATGCGTATGCTGGGAAGCAATCTTCTGGAATTGGCCATTCGTCTTACGACCGGTGCGGATATCAAAGATCCGACCTCCGGAATGCGAATGTTCAGCCGTAAGATGATCCGTGAGTTTGCCATGGGACTGAACTACGGTCCGGAACCGGATACAGTTTCTTATCTGGTAAAGCAGGGAGCGAAAGTGGCGGAAGTTCCGGTTATCATGGATGAACGTATCAGCGGAACCAGTTATCTGACACCGATCCGTGCAGCAAAATATATGACTCAGATGTTGGTGTCGATCTTGCTGATCCAGAATTTTAGAACACGCAGCGGTTCGTAGGAGGAAATGATATGTCCATGTTACTTCGCGGAGTGTTGATCGCAGCCTCTGTGCTGACAACACTTTTGATCATGCGGAAAATCCGAAAAGAGAAGATGATGATCGAGGAGTCATTGTTCTGGATCGGTTTTTCCTTTATGCTGATCGTATTCAGCATTTTTCCTCAGATTGTATTTAAAATGTCGGATCTGGTTGGAACCCAGAGTCCGTCTAATTTCATTTTCCTGTTTATTATTTTTGTGCTGATCGTGCGCATGTTCCAGATGTCCATGAAGATTTCTCAATTGGAATCGAAATTAAAAGATCTGGTGGCACGGATCGCGATAGATGAAAATCTTCGCAAAGAAAAGAAGGAAGAAACATGAAGCAGAAAATAAAGATTTCAGGGCCGGTGATCTCGGTTTTGCTGGTCGCTCTGTTGGGAGGCTGGCATTTTCTGGAGACCAGACGCGGTGCTGTGGCATCGGGAGATCTCTGGCTTTGTGATATGTATATAAGATTGTTTGCGGCTGTGGGGGTATTCCTTGCATTGTTCGGTGTGATGTTTTTGATACCGAGTATTCCGGGAAAGGTAAAAGGGACCATTCTGGGAGGTCGAAAGATACCGACAGAGATCTGTGCAGCCTTTGCAGTTCTGTTCCTGGGCTGTATGTATTTATTTGTACTGCCTCCGCTTTCAGCTCCGGATGAGATCGCGCATTTTTCCAGTGCCTATGCGATCTCCAATCAGATGATGGGAATGGAGCGGACAGATGAATATGGTTTTGTCCTCATGAGAAAAGAGGATGAATTCTTACAAAATGTGGAATCCGTCGGTGGGAGTGAAGAGAGAACTTCTCTTGGACGTTTGCTGACAGAGGATACCTGGCAGAAGATCGCAGATCGTTCGACACCGTTGTTTGTCTCCGATGAACAGAAGGTCATGGTCTCGTCTGTCAACGGACAGAATCATACAACACCGATTTCCTATCTGGCTCCGGCTATTGGAATTACTTTGGGGCGGCTGCTGGGAGTGAACTGCATTGTCCTGGCGTTCATGGGGCGTTTCATGAATCTGCTGTTTTATGCAGCAATGGTGTACGGATCAATAAAAGTACTTCCGTTCGGAAAAATGATCCTTTTTGGAGTATCGGTGCTTCCGATGGCGCTTCATCTGGCAGCTTCTTATTCCTATGATACTTTCTTGATGGGCATGTGTTTCTTCTTCGGAAGCTACTGTCTGCATCTGGCGTTCGCGAAGCCGGAGGTATCATGGAAAGATATCTTACTCTTAGCCGTGATGGCAGCAGCATTCGGACCATGCAAAATGGTTTATGCGGTAATGCTGGGATTTGCTCTTTTGATCCCGGTGAAGAAGTTTGGAAACCGGAAAAAGTGGACAATTTCTGCAGCAGCTGTATTGGCGGCGTTCGGAGCAGCAATGGTGCTTGTGAATCGTGCGACGATCACCAATTATGCAGTTTCTACAGATACTTATGTAGAATGGGCAGAAGAGACTACTTACAGCTTTAGCTGGATCTTACACAACCCGATAAATTTTGCCAGAGTCATATATGATTCTCTGGTGCATCTGGGTGATGAATGGTCCTTGCAGTTATTTGGAAGTATGTTGGGTAATCTGGATCCTGTACTTTCCGTTCCGTTTGCAGTGATCCTTGGCATGGCAGTCTGCCTGGTTCTTCTCAGCCTTCGCAATGCAGGTGAGGAACTTTATATGAAAGACTGGCAGAAAGCGTGGATCTGCGTATTGGCATTTGGCTGTCTTCTGGGACTTATGGGTGCCATGTTGATCGCATGGACTCCGCTTAGTTCACCGGTCGTGGAAGGTGTGCAGGGCAGATATCTGCTTCCTGTGATCCCATTCGTGTTCATGTGCATGAAGAGTGATAAAGTAGTACGAACAGTAGGCAGTGATGAGGCCCTGGTGTTTATGATGTGCGCCATGGATTGCTACGTATTGCTGAGATTGTTTAGTATTGTAAGTTTAAGATTATAGTGGTATGATTATAAATTAGTGATTTGAAAAGGAGATATTTATTATGGGAAAAATTACTGTTACTCCGTGCGAGGTAGATGGAAAAGTAATCGAAGGTCTTTATGTGATTGAGCCGACTGTGTTCAAAGATGCACGTGGTTATTTCGTAGAGACTTACAATCAGAATGATATGAAGGCTGCAGGTCTGGATATGGTGTTTGTGCAGGACAACCAGTCCATGTCTGTGAAGGGTGTATTAAGAGGTCTTCATTTCCAGAAGCAGTATCCGCAGGGCAAGCTGGTTCGTGCGATCCGCGGTTCTGTATTTGACGTAGCCGTTGACCTTAGAACAAATTCTGAGACATACGGTAAGTGGTATGGTGTAGAGCTGACAGCTGAGAATAAAAAGCAGTTCTATATTCCGGAAGGTTTTGCACACGGTTTCTTAGTTCTCTCCGATGAGGCCGAGTTTGCTTATAAGTGTACAGACTTCTATCATCCGGGTGATGAGGGCGGTCTTCTCTGGAATGATGAGACCATCGGTGTACAGTGGCCGATCACAGAGGATATGGA
>JAZRLX010000155.1:0-4540 GCA_045647085.1 Pilosibacter sp. | reverse complement strand
TGTCGGAAGACCTGCATTGATACGTGTTTCATCTGTGATCTCACCGTTTTTAAGCGGAACGTTAAAGTCGCAGCGAACCAGGACTCTTTTACCTTTTGCGTTGATATCATCAACTGTTTTCTTATTTAATGCCATAATTGTTTTCCTCCGGGGAATGATTTAAAATTCGAAAAAAGGTGCGGCCCTTTTCAGGCCGGACCCCTAATGAGCCTAATTTAAAACGTTCCAGTCTCTAAACGCTTAATTATACGTTCATAAGTGTACCGAAGTGTTTGATTGTACGGCACATCTGGCTTACGTAGGAGTTCTCATTGTCGTACCAGGAAACAACCTGTACCTGAGTTGTGTTCTCATCGATCGGAAGAACCATTGTCTGTGTAGCATCGAAGAGGGAACCGAATCTCATACCGATGATATCGCTGGAAACGATCTCGTCTGTGTTGTAACCGAAGGACTCGTTAGCCTGTGCTTTCATAGCTGCGTTGATGTCCTCTTTTGTCGGCTGACCCTTAACAACTGCTGTAAGGATTGTTGTGGAACCTGTCGGTGTCGGGATACGCTGAGCAGCGCCGATTAATTTACCGTTTAATTCCGGAATTACAAGACCGATTGCTTTTGCAGCACCTGTGCTGTTCGGAACGATGTTGATAGCGCCTGCGCGGGATCTTCTCTTGTCGCCTTTTTTCTGCGGACCGTCAAGGATCATCTGATCGCCTGTGTAAGCGTGGATTGTGCACATGATACCTGTCTGGATCGGGAAGTTGTCGTTAAGAGCTTTAGCCATCGGAGCTAAGCAGTTTGTTGTACAGGAAGCAGCGGAGATGATGTGATCATCAGCTGTTAATACTTCGTGGTTTACGTTGTAAACGATTGTCGGAAGGTCGTTACCAGCCGGAGCGGAGATAACAACATATTTAGCGCCAGCATCGATGTGAGCCTGAGCTTTAGCCTTGGATGTGTAGAAACCTGTACACTCAAGAACTACGTCAACATCGATCTCGCCCCACGGAAGCTCTGCAGCGTTAGCCTTAGCGTAGATCTTGATCTCTTTGCCATCAACTGTGATGGAATCTTCGCTATAGGAAACTGTGTCAGCAAGAGCGTATCTGCCCTGTGTGGAATCATATTTTAATAAGTGTGCAAGCATCTCCGGAGATGTTAAGTCGTTGATAGCAACGATCTCAAAACCCTCTGCACCAAACATCTGTCTGAAAGCCAGACGACCGATACGGCCAAAGCCGTTAATTGCAACTTTAACTGCCATTTTTCATTTCCTCCTAATATATAAGTGATTGTTAAATTCTAATCAACCTGTGTTACATTGTACAAAATTCCAAACAAAATAGCAAGCATTTTTTCAAAATAAATAGTATGATTTTTTTCTTTTCTATTGGTTTTTTCAATATGTTTCATAATATTGTTGGATATTTCGTTATTTGTCTTTTATATTAACAGATATTTTATTGCGGTTATTAATAAAAAACAAGGCACACGGTTTGTTAAAACCATATGCCTTGTCTTGCACTATATACATGTTCACGCAGCTTCTATTAAATCTGCGTTTTGCTTTTAGATTTCATCTTTTACATAACCTGCGATATTGTAAGCATGGTCAGAAATACGCTCTAAGTTGCTTAAGATATCCAGGAAAATAACACCTGCGGACGGATTACAGATATTCTTAGAGAGACGCTCAATGTGTTTGTCACGAAGCTCTTCGGTAAGATTATCAACCTCATCTTCCAACTTGCTGACTTTTCTGATGATATCCATATTCTTATCCTGACGGGCAGCGATCGCAAATGTTACCACGTTGGAAGTTGCGCCTGCGATCCATTTAAAGTCTTCCATACCAACTTCAGAGAATACCAGATTATGCTCTTTAAGATACTCTGCTGCCTCACCAAGGTTCTCTGCATGGTCACCAATACGTTCGATATCGCTGACGCTGTAGAACAGATTGCTGACCTGACGTTTCTGCTCCTCGTTGAGGGACAGGTTGTTGACCTGAATCAGATACTCTGTCAGCTTCTTATTCATAACGTTGATCGCTCTTTCATTTTCATAAACTTCCTGGATACGGTCGAAATCACCCTTGATAATGATATCCAGTGCAAGTTTTAAGTTCTTGTCAACCAGTTTGCCCATATGTACAGTTTCCATATTGGCAACTTCCAGAGCCATCGGCGGAGACTGGAAAATACGCTGGTCCACATGAAGCTTGTCCTCGGATGCGCTCGCTGTCTCTTCTGCCACTGTCTCTGCTGTCTCTTTGATCACAAGACCGGAGAATGTAACTAACTGTTTTGCAAACGGGAAGAGAATAACTGTATTAGTCACGTTAAAGATTGTATGGAAAATGGAAATCTGTAAGGAATCCATATATCCATTTGTAAATTCCGGAGCCACAAATGTAAGAATAAATGTACCGACACCAAACAATACAGCTCCTGCCATATTGAATGTCAGATGGATTACTGCCGCACGTCTCGCGTTACGGTTTGCACCTGCACCGGAAAGAAGTGCAGTTACACAAGTACCGATATTCTGACCAAGTGTGATGTAGATTGCAGCACTTCTGTTTACCATGCCGCTCATCGCCAGTGTCTGTAAGATACCTACGGAAGCTGTGGAGCTCTGGATCAGGGCTGTTACACCGGCACCAACTAAAATACCGAGGATCGGGTTACCGCCAAGTACGTAGAATGCCTGTGCGAAGATTGGAGAATCAGCATACGGCTTTACAGCACCGGACATATATGTGAGACCACAGAACAGAAGACCCATACCAATGAGGATCTCTCCTGCAAGACTCTTTTTCTTCTTCATAAAGAGCAGGGCAAAGGCACCGAGACCAACAAACAGCGGAGCAAAGAAGGACGGCTGGAAGATTCGCATTGCATCACCCAGCTCATTCATAGATACCATCCACGCTGTGATCGTTGTACCGATGTTAGCACCCATGATAACGCCGACTGCCTGTGTCAGGTTTAAGATACCTGCGTTTACAAAACCTACAACCATAACAGTTGTAGCACTACTGCTATGCAAAGTCGCAGTGATCAAAGCACCCAGAACAATTGCAAGAAGGCGATTGTCTGTAACCAGACGCAGGAAACCACTCATCTTACTTCCGGCTGCCTTCTGCATACCGTCACCCATGACGTTCATTCCATAAAGGAACATTCCAAGACCGCCAAGGAACATAAAAATATTACCCAATAGGTCGATTGACATGTTTTTATCCCCCATTAATAAAAATTTTCCACCATTCTTATCATAACAAGAAAAGTCAAGAATTTCAATTGATATTCCACTCTTTGCCATTATTTTGTATCATTTTGTGACAAAAAGCGCTATTTTTCATTTACTTTTCATGAAACCAGCACTATACTTTTCTTAAAATAACTCGTTTTACACACTCAGGAGGACCTTCCATGTTATGTGATTTTCATGTTCATACCGACTTTTCAGCCGATTCCAAAACTCCGATCCGCGACCAGATCGAAGCCGCGATCCAACTTGGGATGAAAGAAATCTGTATTACCGACCATCATGATTATGGTACTTCCGGTATGTGTCATCTGGACTATACCGTCGATCCGGTCACTTATTTTGCTGCTTTGAAAGATCTGGCAGAGGAATACCGTGAAAAAATCCATATCCGTTCCGGCATCGAACTTGGCCTCATGATCCGTGAGAAAGACTACCTTAATGATCTGGTCAAAACCATCCCTGCTGATTTTATCATCGGTTCTAATCATTTCATCGACGGATACGATGTTTTCGACAAACAATTCTACTATGACTATGGTTACACGGTTCCGGGAACAGACCATCAGGCTTACCGTCGTTTCTTTGAAGCTTCTTTAGAGCGCGTAAAAACCTTTGACTGTTTTGACAGCCTCGGTCATCTGGATTATGTGGTTCGCTACGGTCCGGAGAAAAATGCCAACTATCGCCCGGCTGATTACATGGATGTGATCGATGAGATTTTGAAAGTGCTGATTTCCAAAGGCAAGGCTCTGGAGTGCAATACCGCAGGTTTTAAATACGGACTTGGCCACACACACCCGTATGAAGAGATTCTGAAACGTTACCATGAACTTGGCGGAGAACTATTGACTGTCGGTTCAGATGGCCACAGACCACACGAAGTCGGCGGATATTTTGAACAAGCCCGTGAGATCCTGATAAACAGTGGATTCCAATATTATACGGTTTACAGAGAGAGGAAACCGGTATTTTTGGTGTTGTAAGCGGATATTTAAGTTAGTAAAAATAATAAAGAGCTATCTGTAGAAAATCCCGTACTATCTCAAAAAACGGCTGACTACCTTTGCTTCACAGCGTTTTATTCGCCCTTACGCCGATCGCGATAAGGACATTTGCGATCTCTGTAAGGCGCAAAACTTGTGAAGCTCAGTCGTCCAGCCTATCATTTGAGATATGTACGGGATTTTCTATCAGATACTGCTTTTATTATTCTTAACAAATCTAAATACACATGAATCAAGAAACCTCACAAATACCTATAAAT
>JAZRLX010000154.1:0-6550 GCA_045647085.1 Pilosibacter sp. | reverse complement strand
CCTTTGATGGAGGTCAGAGGAGAACGGAAGTCATGGGAGACGTTGGCAATGAAGGAACGCTGATAGTCTTCCATCTTGTTTAACTCGTCAGACATATAGTTCAGCGTGTTGGCCAGGTAACCCATCTCGTCCGTAGAATTGACTTTGATCGTATAGTCCAGGTTTCCGTCCGCATATTCTTTGGCTCCGGCAGTGATGCGCCTCAGCGGAATGTATACGATCTTCGTGAAGACCAGAAGAATGATCAGTGACAGCAAGAAAATGATCGCAGAAGTCACGTATACAATGTTCAGGATCTCATTCTGCTGTGCAATAACTTGCTTCATAGGAAGGTGCAAAACTACATATCCGTAGGTATTAAAGTTTCCGGTGATCGGAGCCAGAACGGAGAGGACAGGGGAGTCAAATGCTCCCCAGAACTGTCCGGTCATGTAAAAATTATTTCCTCCCGCTGTAGGATCAAATCCATTGATCAGCATTCCCACGTGGGATTCAGGAGAGGTCTCTGCGATCACCATTCCTCGGTTGTCGATCACCCAGACCTGTGTTTTTAAATAAGTGGCAACTGCATCCAACTGGGGTTTTGCAGTTGTCAGACTGACGTTTTTTCCCTGGTAGATATCGCTGTATGTGGAGGCCAGAAGGTTGGCTTCATCGTACATGGTATTGGCCATTTCTTCGACCAGATACAGTTCTGTGACATGGGAAGAAAAGGTCGCAATGATGATGAATCCCAAAAGTCCGAACAGCAAATATCCAAGGATAAATTTACTGTAAAGAGATTTTGTCATCGTTTGACCTCAAATTTATAACCGATACCCCAAACGGTAGCCAGGGACCAGGAGTCGTTGTCTTTGATTTTTTCACGGAGACGTTTGATATGAACGTCAACCGTTCTGGTGTCACCAATGTACTCGTAGCCCCAGATATGGTCCAGAAGCTGTTCGCGGGTGAATACCTGGTTTGGAGATGCAGCCAGGAAATAGAGAAGCTCCAGTTCTTTCGGCGGCATATCAACGGAACGTCCTTTGTAGAGGACGGAGTAGTTGGTCAGATTTACGACCAGATCCGGATACTCTACGAATTCACCCTGCTGTTTTGGAGTGGATGGTGTCGGAGCCGGAGCGGCCTGGTAACGGCGGAGAACGGCCTTTACGCGGGCAACCAGCTCTTTGGAGTCAAATGGTTTGATCATGTAATCGTCGGCGCCAAGCTCCAATCCCAGAACTTTATCGAAAATCTCGCCCTTTGCAGAGAGCATGATGATCGGAACCTGGGAGGAAATGCGCAGCTCTCGGCAGACCTGGTATCCGTCGATTCCCGGAAGCATCAGATCCAAAAGGACCAGATTCGGCTTGAAGTTCGGGAACTCGCGGAGTGCAGATTCGCCGTCGCCAACGATTAGAGTTTCATAGCATTCTTTCATTAGATAAAGAGAGATCAGTTCCGCGATGTTGGCATCGTCGTCTACGATCAGGATTTTCTGCTTATCAACCATGTGGAATAACCTCCTTTACTTGAATGTTACAATGGTCACGCCTGTGTCGCCTTCACCAAAGTCGCCCAGACGGAACTCTTTTACATACTTTAATTTCTTTAAGTGTTTGTGGACACCGGCTTTTAATGCACCGGTTCCGCGGCCGTGTACCACGCGGCAGTTCGGAAGATGCGCCAGATATGCGTCATCCAGATATTTATCCAGTACCGGGATCGCCTCATCCACAGTCATACCGATCAGGTTGACCTCCGGAGATACAGAGAAGGATTTGGACATCTTGATCTTACCGCTGCCGGTATTGTTGGTGCGTTTCAGATTTTCCAGACCCGGTCCGGAAACTGCCTGCTCATCCAGCATTTCCAGATCTTTGATATTCACGCGGGAGCGCATGATACCCATCTGAACGAAGAGGTTTCCGTTGACATCCGGAAGTGTACTTACGGTACCTTTCAGGTTCATAGAGAGAACTTTCACTCCGTCACCGATCTTGATCTTCTTCGGAGAGATCATCTTCTTCGGACCCTTATCATTTTTCAGGCTTAAATTCTTATCAACCTTATCCAGTTTTTCACGGATCTTAGTACGCTCAGCTTCCAGCTCTTTTCCTTTGCCTGCACCGGCGCCCTGAGCCAGTTTATTGATCTGTTTGATGGTCTGGTCTGCAGTTTCTTTCGCCTCACGGAGGATTTTCTGCGCCTCTTCATTTGCATTGCGGATGATTTTTTCCTTACGCTCGTCGAGACGGTCTTCTTTCTGCTCAAGATTTTTCTTTAATCGAGCAATCTCGGATTTGTACTCTGCGATTTCTGCACGCTCGCGTTCAATGGTTACGCGGCTGGCTTCGAGGTTTGCAAGCAAGTCTTCAAACTGCTCGTCATTGCTTTCCAGTCTGCCCTTTGCATCGTCGATGATATACTCAGCAAGGCCGAGTTTCTTGGAAATAGCAAAAGCATTACTCTTGCCCGGAATACCGATCAGAAGACGGTAAGTCGGGCTCAGTGTTTCTACATTAAATTCACAGCAGGCATTTTCCACGCCATTGGTTGTGAGGGCGAATACCTTCAGCTCGCTGTAGTGGGTAGTTGCCATGGTGCGGCATTTCATGTTGTGAAGGAAGGATAAGATCGCGATCGCGATCGCAGCACCTTCCGTCGGGTCTGTACCGGCGCAAAGCTCATCGAATAAGCAGAGAGAATTGCTGTCTGCTTTGTCGAGAATATTTACGATGTTAGTCATGTGTGCAGAGAAGGTACTTAAGCTCTGCTCGATGCTCTGTTCATCACCGATATCTGCAAAAACTTCTTCAAAGACTGCCAGTTCGGAACCGTCGAAAGCCGGGATCTGAAGACCTGCCTGGCCCATCAGAGTGAACAGACCTACAGTCTTTAAAGAAACCGTCTTACCACCGGTATTCGGACCGGTCACGATCAAAAGATCGAAATCTTTGCCAAGATAAACGTTGATCGGAACAACTTTCTTCGGATCCAGAAGCGGATGGCGTCCGTCTTTGATATTGATATATCCGCGTTTGTTGAACTTCGGTTTGGAACAATTGTAGTGTTTTGCAAGAGCAGCCTTCGCAAAAATGAAGTCTAATTTTGCGAGCAACTCATAGTTCATAGTGATCTGTTCAATATACGGAGCAAGATCCAGACTCAGGGATGCGAGGATGATCTCGATCTCCTTCTGTTCCTTGATCTCCAGCTCGCGCATTTCATTGTTCAATTTAATGATCGCCATCGGTTCCATAAATAAGGTGGAGCCTGTGGAAGACTGATCATGGATCATACCATTGAACTGGCTTCTGTACTCAGCTTTGACCGGAAGACAGTAACGGCCGTCGCGCATAGTGATAACTGCATCCTGAAGCATATTTCGGCTGGAGTTTAAAATGGAGTTCAGCTGTGTGTGCACGCGGTCTGCGATGACTTTCATCTGGCGGCGTACCTGACGGAGTCCCGGACTCGCATCGTCAGCCACTTCCTCTTCGGAAATGATGCAGCGGGTGATCTCGCTGTTGATCGGAGTCAATGGCTCTAATGTACGGAACATGCCATCCAGAGAATCATCCGGAAGTTCGGTATTTTCCGCATGGCGACCGTAAGCTTTCGCACGGTTGGCGCATGTCAGAAGAGAGCTGATGGAAAGAAGCTCATGAATGCTCAGAGAGCTTCCGATCTCCAAACGTTTTAAGGAATCGCGTACATCATGGACACCTGCAAAAGAAAGATTTCCTTTCATGCGCACGCGGTTTACCGCATCCGCAGTCTCCGTCTGAGCTTGAACAATCTCGTCAAAATCTGCGGACGGTTCCAGTTCACGGCAAAGTTTTTTGCCCGGTTCAGATGCTGCATAGTCGGTCAGTTTCTCTATGATCTTGTAGTATTCTAATGTTTTTAAAACTTTTTGATTCATACACATAAATCCTTTCTTATACGATACGAGTATACCATAAAGAAGGCGACAATGCTACACGGACTTTTTCTCCTGCGGGCTGCACATTTTCCTTGCATAATATCCTTAAAAAAATTATAATGATGGGGAGAGGAGCTGCAGGGAAATGACAGGTTCGCCAAATGAAAAAAACTTTATGCGAGAAACAATCGTAAAACCGAAAGAAACGAAAAGCCGTAGGGCAGGAAGAGCATTCTGCCTTGTTCTTTTTGCGGTTATTTTGGGAATTGTTTCGGCGGTCAGCTTTGTTCTTTCCATTCCGTTTGCGGAAAAGTATCTTGGAAAAGAGACAACCGCTCCGAGCACTCCGATCACGATCGAAAAAGACACAGAGCCGGATACAACAGCGACTATGGAGACCATGGAATCGACCGCTCCGGAAACACAGCCACAGCCGGAATATGCTCCGGAAGATGAGGAAGAGTCCATTCGCAGAATGGTGCGAGAGGAACTGAAACAGGATGGCTGGACGATCGAGAAAGTTAAGGGATTCAATCAGGTTCTTACCGGAATCGCAAAAGATGCGGATAAAAGTATTGTTACCGTTTCAGCGGTAAAACACCAAAAAGACTGGTTTGATAATCCGGTGGAAAGCACAGGCGAGTTTGCAGGGGTGATCCTGGCGATAAATTCCGGAGAGATCGTGATCCTGACGGAAGAACACGCAATTGAGGATGCAGATGCGCTGAAGATCAGCTTTGGAGACGGAGCTTCTGCAGCGGCCTGGGTAAAACAGACCGACGAAGTGGCCGGGATAGCAACAATTGGTGTGAATCCGGCAGAATTGGAAACAACGACGGTGGAATGGATCGAGCCGATGGAATTGGGTAATTCTTACTCTGTCCAGACAGGAGATCTGCTCATTGCCGTGGGAAGTCCGGCCGGACGTGTGCATTCCATGAAACACGGAAGCGTCACTTACATCGCATCCGGCGTGCAGATGACAGATGGACAGACTCGCGTCATTTATACAGATATTGAGTGCAATAAGGAAACAGGAACATTCTTCCTGAATCTGTCCGGTCAGCTTGTAGGCTGGGCATCCAGCTTATTTGATACAGAAGACGAAACAGATGGTACATTAGTCATGTCCATCTCTGAATACAAAGGAAATTTACAGAAGCTGAGTAATGGGATTGCGATCCCATATCTCGGCATCAAAGGTCAGGAAGTAAATGAGACCATGCAGGAAAACGGAATTCCGCAGGGAATTTACATCATGGAGTCAATCGCAGAGGGACCGGCGTATCAGGCCGGTATCCAGAATGGCGACATTCTGACGGAGATTCAAGGTGAAGCGGTCGAGACGATCCGCGATTTCCAGAGTGTGATGGAAGACCTGGAGAGCGGAGCTGAGATCAACGTGGTCATTCAGAGAAAAGGAATCAACGAGTACAAAGAGATAGAATATCACATGACAATCGGAGCCAGGTAGTTTTGCCTGGCTTCATGAGTTAATTGGAAGGAGATTTATCATGAAATATATTGAGACATTCCGCGAGGGAATGCATGTGTCAGATGTGTATCTTTGCAAGACAAAACAAATCGCTCTGACAAAGAATGGAAAAGAGTATGGATCTGTTACATTACAGGATAAAACAGGAACGATCGACGGTAAGATCTGGGATCTCGGTTCTCCGGGAATCGGTGAGTTCAGCGCGATGGACTATATTTTTATCGATGCGGACGTGACCATGTTCCAGGGCGCGTTTCAGTTAAACATCCGCCGTGTACGTGTGGCAGATGAAGGTGAATACTATCCGGGCGATTATCTTCCGATGACAACCAAGGATATCAATGCAATGGTCCGCGAACTGGGACAGTACATCACAACCATCAAAAACGAGCATTTGAGAAAACTGGCGGCAGGCTATTTTGTAAATGATCAGAAATTTATGAAGGCATTTTGCAGCCATTCTGCTGCGAAGAGTGTACACCATGGCTTCGTGGGAGGATTGTTAGAGCACACACTGAGTGTTGTGAAAATGTGCGATTTCTTCTGCAAGCAGTATCCGAATCTGAATCGTGACCTGCTTTTAACAGCTGCCATGTTCCACGATATCGGAAAAGTGAAGGAACTTTCTTCCTTCCCGGAAAATGATTATACAGACGAAGGTCAGCTGATCGGTCATATCATCATCGGTGCCCAGATGGTTCAGGAGGGAGCTGCGAAGATCCCTGGTTTCCCGAAGAAGTTAGAGAACGAACTGGTGCACTGTGTGCTGGCACATCATGGTGAGTTAGAGTACGGTTCTCCGAAGAAACCGGCGCTGATCGAAGCGATGGCACTGAATCTGGCAGACAATGCAGATGCAAAGCTGGAAACCATGACAGAGATCCTGCGCGGAGCCGGTGACAACAACGGCTGGCTTGGTTATAATCGTTTCATGGAGAGCAATATCAGAAAGACGAGTGAGTTCTAATGGAAATTAAGAAGAATGATAAATTTGTGATCACGATCGAGGATATGAGCGAGGATGGAGCCGGTATCGGTAAGCTGGACGGCTATATCTGGTTCGTGAAAGATGCATTGATCGGAGATGTGATCGAAGCATCTGCGATGAAGATGAAGAAAAACTATGGTTTTGCGAGACTGGT
>JAZRLX010000153.1:0-2687 GCA_045647085.1 Pilosibacter sp. | reverse complement strand
ATCACAACACTTATTGCAGCAGCCGTTCTGTTCTTAAAAGGTTCCGGTACAGTAAAGGGCTTTGCGACAACCCTTGCTCTTGGTATCGTACTTTCCATGTTCACAGCACTCTTTGTTACAAAGTTTGCTTTGAATGCCCTCTATGAGGCAGGATTTGCAGATGCGAAGTTCTACGGTGTCAGAAAAGAGAAGCAGGCAGTTAACTTCCTTGCAAAGAAACCGATCTGGTTCTCCATTTCCGGTGTTCTCCTTGCAGTCGGTATTGCAGCGATGGTAATGAACAAAGGTTCCATCGGCGGCGCATTTAACTATGGCCTTGACTTCAAGGGTGGTACATCCACAAATGTAACATTTAACGAAGAGATGTCCTTAGAGCGTATCTCTGAGGAAGTAGTTCCGGTTGTAGAAAGCATCACAAAGAGTGCGGATACACAGACTCAGAAGGTTGCAGGAACTACAGAGGTTATCATTAAGACAAGAACTCTTGATGTAGAAGAGCGTCAGGCACTTGATGCAGCGCTTGTAGAAAACTTCGGAGTTGATGAAAATAAGATCATCGCAGAGAGTATCTCCGGTGCGATCAGTAACGAGATGAAAAACGACGCGATCATTGCAACTGCGATCGCAACCGTATGTATGCTGATCTACATCTGGGTAAGATTTAAGAATATCTGCTTTGCAGCGAGTGCTGTATTGGCACTTGTACACGACGTTGGTATCGTAATTGCGTGCTATGCCATCGCGAAGTGGTCCATGGGCTCCACAGCGATCGCCTGCCTCCTTACGATCGTTGGTTACTCCATCAACGCGACCATCGTTATCTTCGACCGTATCCGTGAGCACATCCAGATGGAGCAGAAAGCTCATGGTATGCTGGTAACAGACCTGAAACAGGTTATTAACTTAAGTATTACAGAGACATTTACAAGAAGTATCAATACTTCCTTAACAACATTCGTAATGGTATTGCTTCTGTACATCATGGGCGTATCTTCTATCCGTGAGTTCGCACTTCCGCTGATGGCAGGTATCCTTTGCGGAACATATTCTTCCGTGCTTCTCACAGGTGCGATGTTCTATGTGATGAGCAAAAATCAGAAGTTCGAAGTAGCGAAGGAAGAAGAGGAAGAGTGGAGACCATAAGATGACAAAAATGAAATATCAGATCCAGACGAAGGATGGACGCGCCAAAAGAGCAACGGTAGAAACCGTTCATGGCACCATCCAGACTCCGGTATTCATGAACGTAGGTACAGTCGCAGCGATCAAAGGTGCAGTATCTACAGATGATCTGAGACAGATCGGCACTCAGGTAGAGCTTTCCAATACGTACCACTTGCACGTTCGTACCGGTGATAAATTGATCAAAGAAGTTGGAGGACTTCATAAGTTCATGAACTGGGATCGTCCGATCCTCACAGACTCCGGCGGATTCCAGGTGTTCTCTCTGGCAGGTATGCGTAAGATCAAAGAAGAAGGCGTATACTTTAACTCCCATATTGACGGTCGTAAGATCTTCATGGGACCGGAAGAGAGCATGCAGATCCAGTCCAATCTCGGTTCTACGATCGCGATGGCATTCGATGAGTGCGCACCGCATCCGTGTACAAGAGAGTATATGGAGAATTCCGTAGCCAGAACTACTCGTTGGCTGGAGCGCTGTAAAGTAGAGATGGAGCGTCTCAATTCCTTACCGGATACGGTAAACCCGAAACAGATGCTGTTTGGTATCAACCAGGGTGGTACATTCGAAGATATCCGTGTTGAGCATGCGAAGAAGATCGCAGAGATGGATCTTGACGGTTATGCGTTAGGCGGACTTGCGGTTGGTGAGAGCCATGAAGATATGTACCGCATTCTCGATGTAACAGTACCGCATCTTCCGGAGAATAAGCCGACTTACCTGATGGGTGTTGGTACACCGGCGAATATCCTGGAAGCAGTTGACCGCGGCGTAGACTTCTTCGACTGTGTATATCCGACCAGAAATGGCCGTCACGGTCATGTTTACACAAACTTTGGCAAGCTGAACCTGTTCAATGAACGCTTTGCAAAAGACATGCGTCCGATCGAAGAAGGATGTCAGTGTCCGGCTTGTCGTTCCTACAGCAGAGCTTACATCCGTCATCTTCTCAAAGCAAAAGAGATGTTGGGTATGAGACTGTGCGTACTGCACAACCTCTACTTCTATAACACTATGATGACCGAGATTCGTGAGGCGATCGACAACCACTGCTATGCAGAGTACAAGGCGAAAAAACTTGCAGGTGTCGAAGGAAATTACAAAGACCGCTTTACGGAATAAGATTTTTCTGTTAAAATGAACGTTAGTGAAATTTAGGGAATCCTTTTATCAAGATTCCGTAAGACTAGATAAAGTCACGATTTAAGAAAGAGAGGAGTAACGAATATGAACAGCCCGGCATTTTGGATTGGTTATGTGGTTCTTATTTTTGCGTTCATGTACTTCATCGCAATTAAACCGCAGCAGAAAGAAAAGAAAAAAATGCAGGAATTAATGGCAAGCATTGCAGTAGGTGATACTGTACTTACTTCCAGCGGTTTCTATGGTGTTATTATCGATATGACAGACGACACTGTAATCGTTGAGTTTGGTAACAACAAAAACTGCCGTATTCCGATGCAGAAACAGGCAATCGTTCAGGTTGAGAAGGCAAACGCTTAAT
>JAZRLX010000152.1:0-2162 GCA_045647085.1 Pilosibacter sp. | reverse complement strand
AAGAAGATCCGTTTCTCCTTCCAGGAGTACTTCAAGAGAATGTCCAACGTACCGACACGTTGGGGTCAGCCGTTCGCAGCATTACTTGGTGCTTACGACGCTCAGCTTGGTTTCGGTCTTCCGTCTATCGGCGGTAAGGACAGTATGTCCGGCAGCTTCAAGGAAGAAGGCGGCGAGGAAGTAAACGTTCCGCCGACACTTGTTTCCTTCGCAGTAAATGTAGCAGATGCTAAGACAATGATCTCTCCGGAATTCAAAAAAGCCGGCAACAAGATCGTTGTATTCAATATTGAAAAAGACGGCTATGATCTTCCGAACTACGAGCAGATCATGGACGGTTATTCCAAGATTTTCGCAGATATCGCAGCAGGCAAGATTGTTTCTGCTTATGCGGTTGAGGCAAATGGTGTGGCTGAGGCTGTTTCTAAGATGGCATTCGGTAACCACATGGGCGTAAAGATCGACGGTATCACAGCTGACGACTTCTTTGCAGCAGGCTGGGGTAACATCGTTTGTGAAGTTCCGGCTGACAAAGTGACAGAGCTCACAGCAGCTTGCACAGTGATCGGTGAGGTAACTGATACAGCAGCATTCGAGTTTGGCGCTGCATCTATCACAATGGATGAGGCTCTTGCAACTTGGAACGCAACTCTTGAGGATGTATTCCCGACAGAGTCCGGCGTTGAGCAGGTTCCGGTAGAAAATGATGTTTACGAAGCTAAGAACATCGTGATCTGCAACCACAAGATCGCTACTCCGAACGTATTCATTCCGGTATTCCCGGGCACAAACTGTGAGTATGACAGTGCGAAAGCATTTACACGCGCAGGTGCAAACGTAACAACAAAAGTATTCCGCAACTTAAGCGCAGAAGATATCCGCGATTCTGTTGAGGTATTCAGAAAAGAGATTGCAAAAGCTCAGATCATCATGTTCCCGGGCGGATTCTCCGCCGGTGACGAACCGGATGGTTCCGCGAAATTCTTCGCTACAGCATTCAGAAATGAAGTGCTGAAAGAGGAGATCGAGAAGATGTTAAATGAGCGCGATGGTCTTATGCTCGGTATCTGTAACGGTTTCCAGGCTCTTATCAAACTTGGTCTTGTTCCGAATGGTACAATCTCTGAGCAGAAGCCGGATTCTCCGACATTAACATACAACAACATCGGTCGCCATATCTCCAAGATGGTGAACCTCAAAGTTGTTTCCAACAAGTCCCCGTGGCTTGCAGGTGCTGAACTTGGCGGCGTTTACGTAAACCCGGTATCCCATGGCGAAGGTCGTTTTGTTGCAAGTGAAGAGTGGCTTAAGAAGCTGTTCGCAAATGGACAGGTTGCTACTCAGTACGTGGATGCAAACGGTAATGCTACTATGGACGAGTACTGGAACCCGAATGGTTCTTACATGGCAATCGAAGGTATCACCAGCCCGGATGGCCGTATCTATGGTAAGATGGCTCACTCCGAGAGACGTGGTGATGCAGTTGCTAAGAACATCTACGGTGAGCAGGATCTCAAACTGTTCGAGAGCGGTGTGAAGTACTTCAAGTAATTATAAATTCAATAACTGGACCGGCACTTCCTTTGGGAGTGCCGGTTTTTTGATAAATAAATAACGAATAAATCTGTATTCCTTGTATTCATACAAAAGATGATTTAAAATATTAAAAAGTATAGCAGTGAATTGGTGAGGAAATCTATGGAAGAAAGAAGACGGATTGAATTCCATGGCAGAGTGCAAGGTGTCGGATTTCGGTATCAGGCACAGAAATATGCCAATGCATATGGATTAAAAGGCTGGGTTAGGAATGAATATGATGGTTCCGTAACAGTGGAAGTGCAAGGGATTCCTGAAATAATCAATAGGATGTTAAAGTACCTGACATCAGATCGATATATCGAGATTGACTGGGTGGATTCAAAGAACATTCCGTTGGAAGAAGGACGTGGATTCCATGTGCGGTATTAAAGATACGTATACAGGAGAGGAGATTCAAAGTATGAAAAAAGTTTTAGTTATCGTTGATATGCAGAAGGATTTTGTTGACGGAGCACTTGGTACAAAAGAAGCAGTTGCGATCGTTAATGCAGTTGTTGAAAAGATGAATACATTTGAGGGTGAAGTGATCTTCACAAGAGATACACATTTTGAAAACTATATGG
>JAZRLX010000151.1:0-1617 GCA_045647085.1 Pilosibacter sp. | reverse complement strand
GGATCACATCTAATGTAGTCTGATTTAACAATACACGCTCACCTGCAGCGACTGACGCCCACAGAGAAATTTCATGATCTGCATCGGTTCCGCGGAACAAGAAATCATATTCCAGCTCCCAGTCACGCTTACTGTGATCGTACCAATCCGGGAAACCTGCGCAGATTTCCATCGCCTGTTCTCTCGCAGCAAAAAATGATGCTATTTCGAAACATGCTTCTGCCAAATTTTCAGAAGTTTCCATATGTGTCGAATTGAATTTATGTTCTGTAACTGCCTGTTTTTCAGATGCAGTTTTTTTCTCGTTTACTACAAACGCTGCTGCCAAGTTCGCCACAAGCGCATCTTCGGCCACTGATTCATCCAGTTCACGGAATTCAAGACAATGAGTCGGACAAGCTTCTACACACGCCGGCTGTCTTCCCTGTGCTCTCAGTTCTGCACAGCCATCGCATTTCATTGCCTTTTGGCTTCTGCTGCTCACAAACACTGCGCCATACGCACATGCTCGCTCACATGCACCACAACCACGGCAAAGAGTCTCGTCTACCACAACGATTCCCTCTTCTGTTTTCTTCATTGCACCAAACGGACACGCAGCCAGACAAGCCGGTTCCACGCAATGATGGCATCCGCCTGAAAAATGTGCGTATCTGGTTACTCCATCTTCTTTCCAACAAACTGTATCTGATCTGCGGAAATTCTTTCCCGGTTCCAGATGATTACGATCTTTACATGCGATCTGACAAGCATTACAGCCTATACATTTCGCCTGTTCCAATACAAATCCCCAACGTGACATCAATCTGTTTCCTCCCTTTCCATATTGCCCCGGAAATAAACCGGATTAAATCACTCTTATTTCTAAGTACTGATTATAACAGTACCATATTGTATACAAGGAAAATTACGACACTCGCGATACAAAGGAACGGCATCATCTTTACATGCTGACGATACACGCTATTCGTCTCACAACCCATATATTTGATAGACAGAAGCTGACAAAGATGGAACGGTGAGAAATAGTATCCGAGGAAGCACCAAAGCAGTATGTAGATCGCATAAACGGTCTGAGTCATAGCCGGAAGATCCATTGCCGCCACGAATGGAAGTAAGATTCCCATCGGAACCAGACTAAGACCGGTGGAGAGACCAAATGCCAGACCAACAAGCGGTACGATAACCATAAAGCCAATGATCGACTGCCCAACCAGAACGCTTCCCACACTTGCCATTACTACATCCAGACTCTTGACGATATTCTGCATGTAATACACACCTACCAGCATCAGAACCGTATCCAGACCAAATCCCTTTACAATCGTCGTAATATACTGACTCTTATCCTTTCCGATCATAAAGAAAGTCAGCAGGATACAGATCAAAATGGAAACATACATATCAAGTCCAAATACTGTATTGAAAACCAGCGCCATATAGATCGGAGATAAATACCAGAGAACTTCTTTCAGCGCTCCCACGCTGAGACCGGCACCTTCCACCTTTACACTTGGAGCTGCCTTTACGTAGAACAGATATGCTCCGCCAAGTAATACAGCAACGAACGGAAGAGAAAGTCCCATAACCCGATAAATGTTTACTGCCGGAAGTATA
>JAZRLX010000150.1:0-1540 GCA_045647085.1 Pilosibacter sp. | reverse complement strand
ACACCGACTCTGCAGTCATCCACACCTTCTTTTCTCGTTTCCAAAAGAAATGTATACATTTCCAAAATACTTCCGCTGTCCCAGAATAACTGTTTAATGGCAGCATTTTTATACCGGAACTTGTAACCGTTTCGTCCGGCTGCATACAGTTTTACAAACCCAAGATGACTGCAGGCATGCATGAATTTATGGAAATCCTTGATGTTTCCGGCTCTCTGATGCCTGTGAAATTCATCTTGAAATCTCTGTCGTTCCACATCCACCAGCAGTGAAGCATCCGACGGATATTTTCTCAGAATGGAGGAATAATGCACCCATTTATCTCCGTACTCTCTCGATAACTTCCACATATTTTCAATATCAGAAGCTCCGTCCAGGCTCATCTCCTTAAACACTTTTCTCTGTCTGTAATTGATCGTTCCATTATATAAAGACACGAACTGGTCCAGGTTCAGATTGATCGGGCGAGGTTTGGCCACACCTCCAATGGAATTGCCTGCACAGCAGAATTCAATCAGCTGTCTGTTTTCTACATCAAACATGAACATCGGCGCAGAAAACTCCTGGGATAAGATTCCGAATGCGACAAGCAATAGGCTCTCTCCGCCTGTCAGATCAAAATAGACCTGATTTCCCATCTCCTGCTCTCTGCGGACCACATTGGCGATCGCCTTCATGATCGCCATCAGATCATACGGATCTACGGAATAAAATTCTACCGATCCGACATTGCAGACTTGTTTCAGAAATCGCTCAACGCTCTTCTTCTGTGGTTTCATAACGTCTTCATATCCGAAGAATATGGTCTTGTCCACCTCATAGTTTAAGTTCGTTATTACGTTTTCAATTGGTTCTTCATCGAAAAATTCAATGTTTACGATCATTTATATGCACCTCAATCGATTCCTCGTTGCCAATTTTCGACTTCCATATTATAATGGACAAGAATAGGTATCTACTCTCTAATTTCTATTATAGAGCAAAACATACAAAAAGAAAAGGAACGATTTGCTATGAAACCAGCGCTTCTTATTGGTTCCACTTGCGTGGACATTATCATTAACCTTCCGCATATTCCGGTTACTCAGGAAGATGTTCATCCGACAGCCCAGACGATGGCGATCGGCGGCTGTTCTTATAATGTTGCTTATACTGTACGCCTTCTCGGCGCACCGCACACTCATATCAGTCCGGTCGGCACCGGTATGTATGGAGACTATGTTGAGAAATGTCTGACTCAGCAGGGCGTTCCGATCGCGGTTCACGTAACCGATAAGGATAACGGCTGCTGCTACTGCCTCGTAGAGGACACAGGTGAGCGTACATTCATGTCCTACCACGGTGCGGAATATACCTTCCAGAAAGAGTGGATGGAACCGTATGATTCCAACAACTATGATCTCTGTTATATCTGCGGCCTCGAGATCGAGGAACCGACAGGCATCAACCTTCTGGAATATCTGGAAGCAAACAGAAATCTGCAGGTATTCTTTGCTCCGGGTCCGCGTTTGATGCACATCGAAAAAGCAAAACTGGACCG
>JAZRLX010000149.1:0-2313 GCA_045647085.1 Pilosibacter sp. | reverse complement strand
CCGTTGTTTTGAACTGACCAATGAGCTGCATGATAAATTTAAAGCGGTTCACGGAGCGACTTGCTGCCGTGCTCTTTGGATCGGTCTGGAAAAGAACTCTCCGGAGAGAAAAGAAAAATGTACGGAAATTGTTGTGGAAACCGTAAAGATCACGGCTGAGATCCTGATCCGTGAACTGAATGCGGACGCAGTTTAAAGCAAAAACAAATGCCATGTACCGAGATATTTAAATCGAGTATATGGCATTTTTATATACAGATGTTATAATAAATAGAATCAATGAAGCAGGAGTGATTATTCATGAAAATATATGATATTTCCCAGGAGGTATTCAGCTGCAAAATATTTCCGGGTGATCCGGTTCCGGAGCGAGATGTGTTATGTTCCATGGAAGATGGAGAATTTTACAATCTGACGGCATTTTACATGTGTGCCCATAATGGCACACACGTGGATGCTCCCTTTCATTTCGTGAGAGACGGAAAGACGGTTGATGAGGTTGGATTGGAGCCGTTTGTTGGGATGGCGTATGTGGTGGAGCACGAAGGTGTTGTGATAGCGGAGGATGCGAAATGCATATTGCAGAAGGCAGAGGGCGATGCAGCAAAAAGGATTTTGATCAAGGGAAAGGCAGAAGTTTCTCTGGAGGCAGCGGAAGTGTTTGCCGAGGCGGGATTACTTCTTGTCGGAAATGAATCGCAGACGGTCGGTCCGGAAGAGGCTCCGATGGCGGTACATTTGGTTCTTTTGAAGGCAGGGGTTGCTCTTTTGGAGGGAATACGTTTGGATCTGGTTCCGGAGGGGACGTATCTGTTGAATGCGGCACCGCTGAATCTCGGCGGTGCAGATGGCGCACCGTGCAGAGCGGTGTTGATCGATTTGGAGGGAAGATAATGGAATTCAAAGACAAAGTCGTAATTGTAACAGGCGGAGCCAACGGAATCGGAAAGTGCATCAGCGAAGAATTTTCAAAGGCAGGTGCACATGTTTGTATCATTGATCTGTGCGAAAATGCATATTTTCAGGGAGACCTGGCGGACAAGGAAACCTTGGAGCGATTTGCAGAGAAGGTAATCTCGGAGTATGGTCATGTGGATGTGCTGGTAAATAACGCGATCCCTCTCAGTCGTGGAATTTCGGAAGCCAGCTATGAGGATTTTGAGTATGCGCTGAAAGTAGGCGTGACAGCTCCATTTTATTTATCGAAGCTTTTTATGCCGCATTTTGCAAAGGGAGCAAGCATCATAAATATTTCCTCCTCTCGCGACCGTATGAGTCAGCCGCAGACAGAGAGCTATACTGCGGCGAAGGGCGGAATCGCGGCCCTGACACATGGACTTGCAATGAGTCTTGCAGGAAAGGTACGCGTGAACTCCATTTCTCCTGGCTGGATCGATACGGATTATACTGTCTATGAGGGTCCGGATGCGGTGCAGCAGCCGGTTGGTCGAGTTGGAAATCCGCTGGATATTGCAAATATAGTATTGTTCCTTTGTTCTGATATGGCCGGATTTATTACCGGAGAGAATATCTGTATCGATGGCGGTATGACGAAGCAGATGATCTATCATAATGATCTGGGGTGGAGCTTAGAAGGATAAGCATTTATTACTGAAAAATGTACATACACAAAAAAGGGTATAGAACTCATTTTACCGGTTCTATACCCTTTTGATATTATGTCAGTTCACCGCACAACTTACGATAACACTCAATGATAGTTTCCGTGGTCTTACCGACGATAAGATAATAATCCAAGACATCCGCTCCATCCACACAGATATGTGTACCATACGTTGGGAGCGTACAACTGAGTGTAGGAGCATTGGATGCGATCATAAGACCATATCCTTTGTCAGACACGATCATAGGAAGTCGGTCTGAGCGTCCGATGTGTGAAATATAGCGTGCCGTTCCTTTGAGAGAAAGGGTTGCCCGTATTCCGCTTCCCATGGCAAGGAGCGTTTCTGTTTTTGCAAAGTCCAGATACAGTCTGGCGCGCGGATTTCCGTAGGTTGGCTTTTCGAGAATGCGTGATTCACGACCTCGTTCTGCCAACAGAGGTTTTTTATCTCCGGTCATGTAGGAAATGGAGCCGGCAGCCTTATCCACCTGGAGGTATATCTCTCTGGTTTTCATCTCCAGAAGTTTCGGTGCATCGCGATATTTCCATTCCTGAAAATCTTCCAAATCAGCAACGATCGGAGGAATGTTTGTTAACGATTCCTCATCCTTTGCAAATGAAATGCGGAGAATATTGCTTGCGATCGGACTGATCCGAAGCACACCATAGGTGCTCGGCAGATAGATGCC
>JAZRLX010000148.1:0-3930 GCA_045647085.1 Pilosibacter sp. | reverse complement strand
CTCAGACTGTTGTGCGATCGGTTCTGAAACTTCCTCACACGTCTCCTGCACCGCCTTCTCGTCATCCCAAATCGTCTGATACGACCGCCAGGAATCTTTTACATCATGTACCACCAATCCGTAATATGTATCAAGCGCTTTTCCGGTTCCTTCTACATTATCCGTCTCCACTGTTGTACGAAACTCACCACATCCATTCCGTACAAACATATTTCCCAAAAATGTCTTCTCTCCGTCCTGCCCCAGCAGATACACTCCGATGGCATTTCCTCCGACATACACCCGCTTTGCATTGACATTCAATCTGCACTGGCCATTCCTCGCCTCTATTTTTACAAATCCTATGTTCTTCCCTTTTACTTTTCCTTCATATTCATAAATGTATGAGATCAATCTTCGATAGTCTGACATAAAAACACCCCTCTGCTATTCATTTTATGCAGGAGGGGTGCTTGTTTATTACAACTATTTTATTTTCTCATAGATTATTTGCGGATTGCTCCGGATTTCACTGCAGCTTCTGCCACGCGCATTGCCACATGCTGTGCAACGCCCGGTTCCAGAGCGCCCGGAATAATATAGTCCGCGCTCAGTTTTTCGTCTGTTACCAGCTCTGCGATCGCATGAGCCGCTGCTACCTTCATCTCGTAGTTAATATCTCTTGCTCCACAATCTAATGCACCGCGGAAGATGCCCGGGAATGCAAGTACGTTGTTGATCTGGTTCGGATAATCAGAACGTCCGGTACCCATAACTTTTACGCCCGCTGCCATCGCGTCTTCGTACATGATCTCCGGATTCGGGTTTGCCATCGCAAATACGATCGGATCCTGAGCCATAGTCTTGATCATCTCCGGTTTCAGTGCGCCGCCAACGGATACACCGATGAATACATCTGCTCCAACGATCGCATCCGCCAGAGTTCCACGTTTGTCTTCCAGGTTTGTGATCTCACAAAGCATTGCTTTATGGTCTTTGATGCCCACGCCACGGTCTTTGTAAAGGATACCGTTTTCATCACAGGCGATGATGTGTTTTACACCTGTAGCCAGTAACATCTTAATGATCGCAGTTCCTGCAGAACCCGGACCATTCAGTACAACGTGAATATCCTCAATGTTTTTTCCTACCACTTTCAGTGCATTGAGAAGTGCTGCTGTAACAACAACAGCTGTACCATGCTGATCATCGTGGAATACCGGGATATCTAACTCTTTCTCCAGTCTTGCTTCTACCTCGAAGCACTTCGGAGAAGCAATATCTTCCAGGTTAACGCCGCCAAAGCACGGTGCGATCATCTTAACTGCTTTTACGATCTCGTCAGCATCCTGAGTATCCAGACAGATCGGGAATGCGTCTACGCCGCCAAATTCTTTGAAAAGGATCGCCTTACCTTCCATAACCGGCATCGCTGCTTCCGGACCGATATTTCCCAGACCAAGTACTGCTGTACCATCTGTTACAACTGCAACCAGATTACCTTTTGCAGTATATTTGTAAACATCGTTTTTATTTTCATGGATCTTACGACACGGCTCCGCAACACCCGGTGTGTATGCTGTGCTCAGATCGTCCCTTGTCTTAACCGGAACCTTGCTGATCACTTCGATTTTTCCCTTATGCTCCGCATGGAGTTTTAATGCTTCTTCGTTGAAATTCATATATTTCCTCTCCTTCTGCAAGGGCTTCCTATTGCAGGTCCTTGCGTTAACGTGTCAAAGTCATTTCCGCTTTTAAGATACCATATTTTAAGAGATTGTACAAGGGATTTGACGGATCCGTACTCACACTTCCCGTATCTCTTCCAGCAAGTTGTATACAGCATCCTCAGACAATACTCCGCGTTTCAAATTCTTGGGAAGCTTGCCTGCTTCATCTGCCTCGAAGTCTTCACGCCACAGCGGACCTTCGTAATATTCCGTCAGGAGCTTCAGATCCTGCTCGGATATTTGTAAGGTTTCATTCGCGGCATCCAAAATCTTCTCCATCTGCTTAATTCTCTCAATCCGTTCTGCTTCCGGATGATAAAACAAGATTCCATATCCGCTTCCCATCATTTTACCCTCATTCAGATAACGGTAAAAATTCCTGCGAAGTTCGGTATCTTGTGGAAAACTATCGTAATTGTGGTCTGCTCTGTTGAAAATTCTCCAGGCATCTTCATTCTTCGCATCTTCCCAGTGCTTATACACATCGAAACGATCGAAGAAATTTCGCATATTACCACCGTTTGGAAACTGCTCATAGTGTGGCGGATAAAGCATCCAGGATTCGCAGACTACAGGCATGATCTCTCTTCGTTCCGCAAACCCGTAAAATTTGTATGCCTTTGCTAACGCCTGTTCCATCAACTCCGGATGCAGCGGACCTGCGGACGGAATGTGACAATTGATGACACGAGCGCCTTTTTTCAGAGTTTCATTATAATCAAACTCCAGCTCTTCCCATTCAAATTCCAAACGTCCCAGCTTGAAAGTCTTGCATTCATAAAACCGCTTAAACCACCAGAATACAAAGGTTCCCCAGATTCCATGAACTGCTTTGCATTCTTCTAATTTATAACGTAAGTCTGCCATGGAATCTCTCAGCATCTCCTCCGAATATCCACGTGCTCGATAGATATCCTTCAGACGATCGATGCAGAACAATAAATGCAGCATTTCAATGGTGTATTGATGCAATCCGGATTTCTCTGTCAGCTGTTTTAACTCCGCAGCATAGTCACCGTCTTCGTAATAGTACGTTTCCGATGCAAGCAAATGTCTGTGCTGTTCTTCATTCGCTTCTATTTTCAAATAAATTTCTTCAAAATACGCTTTCGCATCTTCCGGAAATCCTGCGATTTCCAATGCTTCACTGATCCTGCTCATAAATCCTCTCCCATCAAATGCTGAATTTTCATCACTTAATATTTGATAAATAACGGGATCAACTTTTTCGCGATCTGATAGATCGGACCTTCCAGATCCTTTCTTGCGTTTTTCAATTCCTGACGGATTTTGATCCCCTGCGGACAATGCTTTTCACAAAGTCCACACTCTACGCAATTCGCTGCAGAGGTAGAGTCCTTTCGGAGGGCTGTACACATCAAATATTCTGTCAGACCCCTCAATTTATTATCGGTATATCGCTTATTGTAGGCAGAAAATGTTCCCGGAATGTCGACCTTCTTTGGACATGGCATACAGTAGCCGCATCCGGTACATCCTACTTTCATTTTTTCATTAATAGCCTCGACCACTTTGCGGATCAATGCTTCTTCTTTTTCTCCAAACGCTCCAGCCTTGGCATCTGCGGCATTCTTCACATTTTCACGTACCATTTCCAGTGAATTCATACCGGACAGAACACAAGTCACTTCCGGCTGATTCCAAAGCCAGCGGAATGCCCACTCAGCAGGTGTTCGTTTAATCTCAAAATCCTTGAACAGCTTTTGTGCTTTTTCCGGAAGGTTATTAACCAATCTGCCGCCTCGTAACGGCTCCATGATCACAACCGGAATTCCTTTTTCAGCAGCATGATGCAGACCTTTTCTTCCTGCCTGAGAGTGTTCATCCAGATAGTTGTACTGAATCTGACAGAAATCCCAGTCATAAACGTCAACCAACTGACAGAACATATCGGAATTTCCATGATAAGAAAAACCAACCTGACGGATAGCTCCGCTGGCTACCTTTTCCTTCAGCCATGTATCAATTCCCAGCCCCCTTAATCGCTCCCAGGTTTTCACATCTGTGAGCATGTGCATCAGATAATAATCCACATGATCTGTACGAAGTCTTCTTAATTCCTCGCGGAAATATTTCTCTGCATCATCTTTTGACTTGATCATATAGTGAGGAAGTTTGGTCGCGATATTGACTTTGTCACGTATCTGATTGCGCTCCAGGATCTCACCCAGCGCAGCCTCACTGCCCGGATAAATGTACG
>JAZRLX010000147.1:0-7966 GCA_045647085.1 Pilosibacter sp. | reverse complement strand
TGCTGTAAAAACAGAACCCACCACCAGTACGATCATAACCGCCTGTCCGACCGCACGCTTCGCCAGATTGCGGTCTCCCGCACCCAAAGACTTCGCAATATAAGCCAGGAATCCGATACTCAGTGCCGAGATCGAGCTGTTGATCAGCCAGTTCACCGTTGTCGTCGCACCCACGGCCGCCGTCGCCTGGGTTCCCAAAGAGCCTACCATCGCGGTATCGATGTACTGCACAGCTGTCTGCATCAACTGTTCCAGCATCGTCGGCCACGCCAGACTCATGATAATAAAAAACATATTATCCACATGTTTTGTTGACTTCTTTTGCATAATAAAACCTCGCATCAGTCGATTATTGCCTCATTTCATTATACTGATTCCTGAGACAAAATGCAATGCTGCAACCGTTAGCATCCTGTTTTTCTGACCATTCCTTTCAACACCTGAACGATCGGATTCTGTTTGAGCTTCTTATATGGTCTGCCCTGCAGAAGCAAACGTTCCACTTTGATCTCTCCCAGACGTTCTTTTTCCACTTCAAACGGATTTTCAGAAAGAATGACCATATCCGCAATCTTTCCAACTTCCAGACTGCCTCGATCCTTTTCATCAAAACTTGTATAATAGCCGTTATAGGTGCACATCTTCAAAGCTTCCTCTATCGTCAATGCCTGCTCCGGTACATTATGGTTGCATGCTTTGTGGATCCACATGATCGGGTCCGGTTCTGTACACGGACCGTCTGAACCGCATCCGAGAATCAGATTATGATTCAAATAGTCACGGAACGGATTTAATTTTTCACTGCGTTCACCCAGGATCTCCACCAGACGTTCCTCCGGTTCCTGCGGCCAGTCGATAAATGCACTCTGAACCGGAAGAAGGATTCCATACTGCTCACAGATCTCGATGCCCTCCTCGGTCGGAAGACATGCGTGAATGATCGCGTGACGATGGTCGTCACGCGGATAATCATCCAGTGCTGCTTTAATCGCCTCGGTTGCCTGCTTAAATGCTGCATCGCCAATCGCGTGAACTTCTATCTGCATCCCTGCACGGTTGGCCTTCTTGCAAAACTCTCTTACCTTTTCATCAGAATAATAAAGAACCCCTTTGTCTTCGCTGTTTTCATAAGGCTCCAACATCGCTGCATCTACAGAACCGAAACATCCGTCCAATGCTGCTTCAAAACAGCCTCCCACACGCGGAAGTTTTCGTTTTTTCGCCTTATCCACATCCAAAGTCTGCATAAACACACGCATCTGCATGCCATTGTCCAGACCACGGGCAAACCAGCGCTCCAGATCCACATCCAGATCTCTGATAAAACCGACACCGCTGACTGTATGGATCATTCCGATTCCCTTTTCCGCCATATCATCCACAGCCCTCTGCATATTTTTCAAAAGCTGCGGAATCGGAATGGAATTGGTCACATGGTCAGACACAGCGAAAAACGCGTCCTGATTCATTTCACCCGTTTCCGGATGATATCCACGAAGTCCCTCGACCTTTTTCTTCACCTGCTCCAGTAACTTTGTATTGATCACACAAGTATGTCCGTCGTACTTTACCATAAACACCGGCTTATCCGGACAAACCTGATCCAGCTGCTCCCTCGTAACAAGAGTTCCTTCTTTTACCGAATATGGTGAAGCGCCAAATCCAATGATCAGCTTGTCCTTGCATGTTTTGGCGAATGTGCGCAACATCTCCAGGATCTCATCATTACTTTCCGCCTCCATCACATTTAATCCGGCGTGGAAGGCAGCATAACTGGCAAAATGAATGTGCGTATCCGCAAAGGACGGGATCAGCGCACGTTTTCCCAGTTTCATTCCCGGGGCTTTCCGATATTCTGCCGGAACTTCATCTCCTACATAGACGATCTTTCCTTCATCTTCTACCAGATATTTATAAATATGATTGTCTTTATCACAAGTTATGATCGTTCCCTCGTAAATTTTCATACTAATACTCCTTCTGCTCTCGCAAATATACGCTCCACCCAAGGCATAAACAGATTGATCAAAATACCGTTCATGACTGCAAATATAACGGTTCCTTCACGGACAATTCCGAAATCCAATCCACAAAGCCAACAAAGAAGCAGACTTGTTCCCACATACACAAAATCCAGTACGATCTTACTGGTTCCAAAACGGATGCCTGTCCGCTCCGCCATCATACTGCAAAATGTCTCCGGAGGATAATTCACGAACTTGGAACATTTCACGCATGTAAATCCCAGGCTGATCAGGACCATACCAACCGCAAACACCACAAATCGTTCCGGGTAGGACTGAGGCGCCAGCACCTGAAATGGTGAAAAGTCATATTTGAAATAATTTAAGATCCATCCCTGGAGCACGACCGGAAGAAGCTGCAGAAAACCGATCATTTTAAACCGGCTGCGCAATATTAGAATCTGTAAAACCAGAAAAAATCCATAAAGCAGGATCATCGCTGTTCCCACTTTGATCCCCAATGCTCCGGAGATCGCTGAACAAGTTCCTGTCGAAGTGGTCTGCCCCAGCCCCGCAATAATTCCCATGGCAGCACCGGCTGACAAACTGGTGATGCCAAGCAGCATTTCAAAAAAATGGATACTGTGTTTCTTCATTTTATTTCCTTTTCCTCTTTTATTGTTTTACTCACATACCTCCAGTATATCAAATTTTAGCATATTTTGAATCCCTGAATTTACACACTTCATTTGCCAATCCTATACAAGATATGTTACAATAACTAGAGAATCATCACACAGGGGAGGAGAACGAATGAGAAGAAAAACCGTTCTGACTGAAGAACAGGCCGCTCAGGAAAAGAGCACCTTTTTCCGTAAAAAAAGCCAGAAAGATATCCGATGGGATAAACTGGACAATACTGCACATCTCTTCCCTGTAATCGCCGGCGAACGTATGAGCAATACCTACCGCATCAGCGTAACCTTAAAGGAGATGGTCGATCCGGAGCTCCTCCAGCAGGCTCTGGATATTGTGTTGCCGCGATTCGACGGATTTAACCTTCGTCTGAGACACGGCTTTTTCTGGTATTATTTCGAAGAAAACGGGAAACCGGCTCCGAGGGTCAAAGAAGAAAAGAAATTCCCTTGTCGTTTCATCCGTCCAAACCGAAACAATAGTTATTTATTCCGCGTGTCCTATTATAAATACCGTATCAATCTGGAAGTATTCCATGTTCTGACTGACGGTATGGGCGGTTTTAACTTCGTCCGCGAGCTGACTTACCAGTACCTGCGTCTCCGCTATCCGGAGATCGTAGGACAGACAGGTGATTCCCTCAGTTCCGGTACAACTTTGAACCGTGAAGACAGCTTCATGAAGCATTACAAGAAAACTGCTCCGAAGAAATACAAAACACAGAGAGCGTATCTGATCAAAGGCGAACGCTTCCACAATGGCGAATTCGGAGTCATGCACGGATATATTCCGCTGGCTGAACTGAAAACTGTCTGCAAACAGTATGGTGTCAGCATCAATGAGTACCTGGTTTCCGCATTTATCTGGAGCGTTTACAACGAATACCTCCATGGTATGCCATCCGACAAACCGATCCGCGTTGCAGTTCCGGTCAATCTGCGCCCGTACTTCAACTCCATTACCACCAAGAACTTTTTTGTTATGACTTCCGCGGAATTCTATCCGACAAAAGAGTCTTATACTTTTGAAGAACTGACACAAACGGTACGAGAAAGTCTTCGCAGTCAGATGACCAGTGAGCACCTGGAAGAAATCTTCTCCTACAACGTTTCCAACCAGAAACGCTGGTACTTGAAGATCGTTCCGCTTCCACTGAAAAATCTGGCCATGCGACACGTTTATTCTCAGTCTGCTCTGGCCAACACCACAACCATTACCAATGTCGGTGTGATCCAGATCGACGAACCGTACAAGCAATACATTGATCAGTTCCATGCATTCCTGTCTCTCTCCAAGGGACAGTATATCAAAGGAACGGTACTTACTTACAACGGTACGCTGGTATTCAGTTTCAGCTACGATCTGGTGGATCCTTCAGTCCAGCGCGGATTCTTCCGCCGTCTGGCACAGGACGGACTCCACGTTGAAATAGAAAGTAACGGGGTACACTATGGCTAAATGTAAGAATTGTAATATTGAAATACTAGATGAGACTGAAAGCTGCCCACTCTGCCAATCCATCCTGGAGCAGAATGACGCACTGGAAAATATGTATCCGGACGTACTATTAAGCCAGCGAAAACTGACCTTTTTCAGCCGGATCTATCTGTTCTGCGCAATCTTGCTTCAATCTGCATTATTCGTGATCAACTGGTTTGATGAGTCAGAAATTTGGTGGAGCGTGATCACAGGACTCGCATTTTTATATTTTTATGTGGTGCTCCACTATGCGATCCTCGGAAAGAAAGGATACAAGAGCAAAGTGGTCATCCTGTCTCTGATCGCGGTCCTGTCCGCCATCGCCATTGACCTGGCGACCGGATACCGCGGCTGGTCCATTGACTACGTCTTCCCGGCCGGAATCCTTATCATGGATGCCACGATCTTGGGCTTAATGATCTATAACCGCAGAAACTGGCAAAGTTACATCATGTGGCAGATTGCCATGGTGATCACCAGCCTGGTCCCGATCGGCCTCTACATCGCAGGACTGGAGCGAAACGAATACCTGGCATTCCTTCCAATGGCCGCTTCCCTTTCCCTCTTCCTCGGAACCATGATCATCGGTGACCGCAGAGCGAGGATGGAGTTAAAGAGAAGATTTCATATTAACTAACAAAAAATCCCGAGAACCTTAGATTCAAAGTTCTCGGGATTGATTTTTTACTCAATGAGACCGATTCCTACAATACATACGTTTATCTTATGACATATTCCATAATTAACTTCAACACCAATCACCTTATATACCCTGCTTTTTGTAACCTACCAAATTTTAGCAACTCCATCAAAGCACTCTTCTACATCCATTCCATTTACCTTTGTATTATCCCCTGTCGTATCAATTTCAATCCGATATTCAGTACCATATTCCGAACGCACATCTACGTAAGAAACATCATCTGTACGCTGATAATAGAATACGCTTCCTGCCGGGCATTCAATCATATCATTTTCTGCCAAGGACTCAAGCACAAGCGGAACTTTTGATGTGATCGGCCACGTACTCTCTGGAATTGAGTAGGACGCTTTCTTCCCCTGCATCTTTCCTGTTTCAGGATCCACATAATAATCCATTTCTCCTAAGAACAGTCCCAATGTCCACATTTTCGACTGCATCATAAAGTCCGTTGGATCTGTAAACACCGGATCGTAGTAAACTTCATAGCCTTCTTCAACCTCAGAATACCAATCTCCCGGGAAGAACACGTTCTCTTCATGGTCACAGCGTTTCACTTCCCCCTGATTCAGGTCGTAAATGTACATTTTATGACCGTCTTCTATACCACCATATACATAAAGATAATAGTTGGAATCTCCCGGTTCTCCGGTACATACCAGATACGGCTGCATCTCCGTCAAACAAATGTCTGTATCTGCATATACATTTCCGTTTAACGTAATCGTAAGTTTATCAAAAGCATAGTCATTGGATGTTTCCGCACTTACACTAATCAGATCTGCCCAACCGTCAGACGTATCTCTGTCAAACTCATATTCACGTCCCAGCGGAATTGACACTACGAATCCATTCTCCGGCACCTTTGTATAGTGTTCGACAAACAATTCCGGTGCTTCTTCAAACCAGACTGTAACCTCCTGCATGCCAAATGCATACGGTGCCACCATGTATGGATTAAACTGGAATGAGATTCCCTGGTATCCCATCGTCCAGTTGAGATCTTGGGATGTGAAATTGTCAAAATAATCTTCTACATCCGGATAGAACATTTCTTTATCGTAAATATCGTAAAGTTTCTGTTCCACCAGCTCCAACATCTTATCAAAGTCTGTCACTACATCGTCCAGTTCCAGCTTTTTACCGGTCTGTGTGTCAAAATTATATCCCCATGCGCCATACATCGGGTGAACGCCCCCACTGTACGAATAAAACTCATCACGAATACTAAGGATCTGACTATCTGCACGTTGTACAAAAAACATCTCCTCATCTGAGTAGTGGGTACTGATCACCGAGCCACCCTCTCCGTAGAGGTCTTTCATATATATCGCCGATTCTTCCATCCGAACAATGTCTTCCTGTGTCAACGCCGTAAGTGCTTTTGCAAGCTCCGGATACTGTTCTGCATCCTCATCGCTCAGACGAATGCTGTCGTAAGTCGCGGAACAGATCAGTTCGCTTCCTTCGTGCTCTTCTCTTGATAACGTGGTTTTCATCACATCCAGAAGCGGAACTTCCGAAGCCGCTTTTTCTCTGAAGCAGAGCCAACCGCCATCATGGTACAGACGCATTTCCATGGATTGGTTGGAATCCGCCTTATCTGACGGAATGATCTGAATCGCACCCGCATACCATGCGTTCTCATAATCATCACTCTTCAAGAGAAGGGAGCCTCCTCTTCCCAGGAACCATCCTCCATCATAGTCAAAATCAATGGAGCGATCAAGATCGGTCCAGCTCATTTCACAACTAAAATCATCTGTCATATCAATCTGGAAATCTGAATGTGAATTCGGAATTGCCTGTTCTACACCGGTTTCATCTACATAAGCATACAATTCCCATTCCTTATTCAGCCCATCCCGAAGATAAGATAAATCTAAATCTTCCACTGCCTGCTCCTGGAATACGCGCTTAAAAGTCTGATAGCTCACGCTCGGTGCTCCATCTGTTGTGAAAAAGTGTTGTCTTAATAGCGTGTTTTGATCTAGAAGGGTTGCATAACGCTCTTCATATATCGGATAGCCATTTTCGTTCTTCTCTGCTTCCTCACCGATGCGGATGCTCCACTCCTCATTTCCACATCCTTCATAAACTGGTTCATCAAGGCGTTCCGTCAATAATTGATAATCGAATGTGCTCAGATTACCCTCGTAATCTCTGGCCTCCATATCCACATAAATGGTTTCAGACTCGCCCTGTGGATCCATTCCCGGCGTAAACACAAGGATCTCGAAGTTTCCTGGAATAGCCTCCCAGATATCTCCTTCTATCTCTCCTCCTGCCATCAGCCAGGTTCCCGGAAGATCGTCCGTATCTAAAACATCCATCTCTTCGCTTACTGGTGATTTTACATCTTCCGCTCCAACCGTCGATTCATTCTCTTTCTCCTTTTCGACAACTGCGTCTGATGTCTTCTCCACCAACGCCTGCTGCAGATTCTGCGCTATGGATTCTGCTTTATTCATATCGATTTCTGCTTCTATAGAAGAGCTTCCGTTTCCACAAGCCGTCAGCATGAGCATCAACAGTGCAGAAAACATAACTTTTTTCATTTTCATCTCATTCGCTCCTCCTCGCTATTTTCCCTGAACCTCCAGATAGTATGCATAGATTTCTTTGGCAAATTCATTCTTAAATGCATCGAAACCATCCGGATATACGTTTCCTCTGGCAGAAAATTCTTTTCCATCTTCAAAATACATTACAATGGAGAATATACCTAAAGAAGGAGATATGGATTCATCATATTGATTCCATTCTTCTACATGATATCTGGACATGATATTCAAGAAACGCTCATATGGCAATCTTTCTCCCATTTCCTTGTAACCAGAAACGTCGATTCCTTTATCAAGGATCGTTCCATCCGGATCTTTTAACATGATTGACCACTGATTGGATGTATCCCGTAACCGGATCTGGTAATATGCATCAGGATTTTCTTTGTCTCGAAACTCTACTTCCATGAAGGTACACGGAGAGTCCGTAAAATCCGTTGCCATATATCTGGAATAGTCACTATTGGCCTGGAAAATATCAACAATCTCTCCATACAGTTCATCGAATCCCCGCGGGCATGTATTATATCCATGCATGGTAACGGTAGTACCATCAGATAATT
>JAZRLX010000146.1:0-6168 GCA_045647085.1 Pilosibacter sp. | reverse complement strand
CCTGATAGCAATCGTATGTTTCAAATACAACTGTCTCTCCGGAATCCACTGTCAACACCGGTTTATTTTCCGCACTCATTTTATAAATGACATCTTTTCTGGTAACTTTCTTCATCTTTCTTTCCTCTTAGGCTTTTCATGTCCTTCTAATACCGAACACGCTTCGTGAAACCGCTTTTTGTAGTTCAAGATCAAACGGTTCAATTCATATTTGTCACAAGTTGCTTTTTCCAAACATCGTACCAGCCGTCGCTTTATTCTCATGATCGTTTCCGTATTAATAGAGTCTCACTTTATAATATGTAGAAACTCTATTCACGAAAACTTATTCTTCTTCATGTAAACCGCGAGTTGCGATCAGCTTACAAATTGGATTTCCCTCGGAAGAAAACTTAATCTCGTACTCTGTCATAACATTTCCTTCATTCATCCAGCTGTTGTGAAGATCAAATGTCGCAGCCTCAACAGTCCATCCGGCTTCCGGAATGGATTCCAGGGAATAATTAAATAATCCCTGGTTGTCTGTCTTGAATTCGATCATACCGTCTTTCTTTAAGATCTTATCGTAGATCGGTAAGAAACGATCAGATGTCAGACGACGTTTCGCATGACGATCTTTCGGCCACGGATCCGAGAAGTTCAGGTAAATTCTATCTACTTCACCCTCATCAAACACCTCTTCTAATTCCAGAGCGTCGATGCGCATGAAATAAATATTGTTGATATCCATTTCTGCACGCTTCTGAAGACCACGGAGCAGAACGCTGGAATAACGCTCAATACCAACATAGTTGACATCCGGATTCTTTTCAGCCAGCTCCATGATAAACTTACCTTTACCCATTCCTACTTCAATACGGATCGGATTGTTATTTCCAAAAAACTCATGCCATTTTCCTTTTAACTCTTTCGGCTCCTGAACCACGTATGGGCTCTCTGCGATCTCTTCTTCTGCGCCTTTGATATGGCGTAATCTCATAACGATTCCTCCTGATATTATGCTCTATTTTTATTTTTCACTTGGGATTTCTCCATTTATCTATTTCATTCTATCATTTCCCCATGATGTTTGCAAGATTGCTTTCTCTGTCTGTCTTTTTTGTGTGAAATTATTAAGTTTTTGTGAATCTTTGCAAAATGTTAATGCAAATTTTCTAACTTTCCATTATAATATAAAATATGATTGACGATTTTTGGAGGGTAATGTATGGGAAAGATGGAAAACTCAGGAATCTGGGAACAAATACAAAAAAACGTTCAGGAAACTGAACGATTGATGGGACAGAAGAAATACAACCTCTCGATGATCAAAGCCCGCCAGACGATGGAATTTATGGTAAAGCTCCAGTGCGATAAGGCAGGTATCGTTGAAGGCGCTCCGGAAAATATGATCCGTGAACTGTATGAAGGTAAGTGGATTTCCAAGTCTACTGCGGAACACTATATGCAGATCTTAGACTTAGGCAATAAAGCAACAAAAGACGGGGACAACAGTGCTTATAATGCAACTCAGGCACACCATGTTCTTACACAGGAAATTTATGCATTCGTCGATGCGGATAAAGCGAAGCCTCGCCGCGCTTCCTCTTCCCGACAGACATCTAAGTCTTCTGATGGAAGTACAAGACAGCGCCAGAGCGCAACATCTGCAGCCGCATCTGCTTCTTCTGCAGCAAGAACATCCAGAAATTCGGGAGCTTCCAAGAAGTCGAAAAAGTCCTCCGGTCTTAAGCAGGAAGATTTATTAAAGCTTCTGATCCCGATCGCACTCATTATTGTCTTGATCTTCCTGATCAAAGTTCTGACTCCGGACAAAGATCCGACCAATGAAACAACTCCGGCTGCTCAGATTACTGTTGAAAAACAGCAAACAGATGCTGCTGAAACAACTCCGGCTGAGACAGAAGCTGCTGTGGATGTTAATGTTACATATAAGACAACAACCACTCTCAATGTCCGCAGTGGTCCGTCCACAGACTCTGAGAGAATCGGTAAATTTGATCCGGACAAGACAGTAGATTTTGTTCGTGATCATGATGATTTCTGGGCTGTGATCCTTTACAATGGTCAGGAAGCATATGTAGCAAAAGAATATTTAACTCCTGTAACGGAATAATTTTTTTAAACAACCGCCAAACTTTATAAAATTGGCGGTTGTTTTTATTTGTATGAATGTTACAATAAAGATGAAAAATTTATATATGGAGTGTTTTATCATGTCAGGAAACAAAACAAACGTTACCAAAGATAAGCTCTGGATATCTGTATTCGGAATCCTTTGTGCTGTCTGCCTCATGTTGGTTTTTCTAATTACTTCTATTGAAGCAGTTGTCTACTGGACCCCGGGATATTTTGAAGCTGAATATACAAAGTACCAGGTGCTTGATCGTCTTCCTCCTATGACAATGGCAGATCTTCTTACCGTAACGGATGAGATGATGGCCTATCTCCGCGGAAACAGAGAAGATCTTCACGTTTTTACAAACATTGGCGGACATTACATGGAGTTTTTCAATGCGCGTGAAATCGCTCATATGGAAGATGTTCGCGGTCTTTTTATCGGTGGATTATGGCTCAGACGTATTGGTCTTGCAGTTACAGCTGCTTATGCAGCCATCCTTGTGATGTGGAGCAAAAATAATTCTGAACGCAAACAGCTTTTAAAAACTGTTGTACCTGGTTCTCTTTGTCTTGGTACAGGATTATTTTTCGCAGCTGCCCTTTTCATCGCAGTAACAGTAGCCAGCGATTTCTCCAAATATTTTATCGTGTTCCATCACATTTTCTTTGATAATGATCTGTGGATTTTAAATCCGGCAACTGATTTACTTATTAATATCGTTCCGGAACCATTCTTTATGGACACAGCATTACGCATTGGAATTACATTTGGAATCATGGTTGTCGCATTCCTCGGAATCAGTTTCTACTTATGGAAACGCGGAACACGCAGCAAAACATCGAATTAAAATAAGGAACTATATTATATGAAGAAACTCCTCAGTATCCTGCTTTGTGCAGTCATGATTTTCAGCCTCACACCTGCGGGAACCACATATGCAGCCGGATCATGGCCATCCAGTGTTTCTATCGAAGCAGACGGCGGAATCCTGATCGACGCCGATTCCGGTACGGTTTTATACGGTAAAAACGTTCATGAAACCTACTATCCGGCCAGTATCACAAAAATCCTTACTGCTTATATTATTATCAATCATTGTGATCTGGATGACACTGTTACATTCACACACTCTGCAGTCAATACACTGGAACCCGGGTCTTCCATCTTAGGTGCCCGCGTCGGAGATAAGATGAGCGTGCGCGATTGTCTCTACGCTCTGCTTTTACAGTCTGCCAATGAGGTTGCAAATGCTCTTGCAGAGCACTGCTCCGGAAGTGTGGAAGAATTTGCAGAATTGATGAATGAAGAGGCTAAAAAACTTGGCTGTATCGATTCCAATTTTGCAAACCCAAGCGGACTTAACAATCCAAATCATTATACCTCCGCTCACGATATGTCCCTGATCGCAAAAGCTGCATTCTCCGATCCGACATTTCTTGAAATCGATAAGACATTATACTATGATGTTCCGGCCGGACAATTACAGCAGTACCCGGATGGCTGGCGTTATTATATGCACCATCGTATGATGAAAAAAAATGATTCCCTTTACTACAATGGAATTATCGGCGGTAAGACAGGCTACACTTCTCTCGCAGGAAATACATTAGTTACATGCGCAGAGCGCGATGGTCTGAAACTAATCGCAGTTGTATTAAATGGACGTCAGACGCATTATTCTGATACAAAAACTTTACTGGATTTTGGGTTTGAAAACTTTAAATCTGTATTGATCGCAGATAAAGACAGTACTTATCAAGAGATTGAGCAAGATTTGGCCATTGGCGGTATTTCTTTTGGAGATACCATGAAGCTTTCTGTTGATGCGAATAGTGCGATCACAATTCCGATGGATGGAGAATTTACTGATGTAACCTCATCTCTTGATTATGATCTTGATGAAACTGCACCTGAAGCTGCGGTTGCAAGAATTGATTATATGTATGGAGAGCGCGTTGTTGGACAGGCTTATCTGGAGGCTTCTATTGTACCGGGATATACGATAAAAGAAGTTGCTCAAGAAATTCCTTCCACAGAAACTTCTTTAAAAATCGAAGAAACCTTCCCTGAAGTTGTATCTCCAACCGAAACTCCAGAACAAGAAAAAGAAACTACAACGTTTTCTTTGTTTGAACTTTTGAAAAAAGTTCTGATTGTCGGAGCTGCCATTGGAGGCATAGGAATTTTAATTTTCGGAATTATGATTTACCGTGAAAAGCAGGAAGAACGTGCTATGATCATTCGTCGTGAACATCGTGAACGACGCCGAAAAGAATGGGGATCTTCCACCGAATTCAATCTGATCATGCAGGAACACTTGCGTTCAAAAAATCAATTTAAAAAGAGAAGTATTTGGGACAAGATTAGAAACTGGTTCCGAAGATAAGAAAAAGGGGTAACACTACCACATTATTGCGGTTGTGTTGCCCCTTTTGCAGCAAGCTTTTTCGATTTATTTCTCTCCGCTCTGCGAAGCTTCATTTCCTCTTTTTTCTTTACCACCATCTCTGCTGTTTCCTCATCAACCAGTTTCTGAGTTTTTACAGCAAAAATAAAGCCGTCTTCTGTCTTCTTAATGCGGATCTTTCCTTTTACAAATCCATGTTCCGGACATACTGCAAGGCAAAGATAGAATTTCTGTCCGTAGGAAAACCAGCGAATCTTCTTTCTAAGCATCCGATTACACTTGTAACAGATCATATCTGTTACATTTTTGTCCGCCATCACTTCTTCTTTGGTGTCAAAGATTCGAGATACAAACTTTGTATAATCCGGGAACTCTAATGTAAATTCTTCTTCTTCCACTTCTGGAAGCTGATAATAATCCACAGACAAGTAATCCTCAATTTTGCGGAAATCCATCTGCATCATAACCTTCGCAGTATACTCCGCATCGTCCATAGCACGATGGAACGGAGCATCCACATGAATGCCAAAGAATTCAACTGCCTCGTCCAGAGAAGCTCTGGTCTTTCCGTCAGAGTATAACAAACTGTGTAATTTCTGCAGATCATAGAATAACAGCGGAAATTCAAAAGGAATCTCCATTCCGTGATACATCATATTACGCTGCAATTCCGTAAGGTCCATACTGCCCCAAGTACAGAAAGTATAATCCTCTCCGCACCATTCAATAAAATCCTCCATTACCTTTGTAAAAGGCTCTCCCTTACGATCCAGCTCCTCCATAGAAACATGAGTTACTTCAGAGATGATGTGATGCATCTGACGGTATACACATGGTTTGATCAGACGGTGGAATTCCGAAACTTTTTCAAAATTTTCATTTAATTTAACAGCTCCGATCTCAAAGATCTCAAATGCGAGTCTCGGAGAAGAACAATCTCTTCCACCGGAGCTTTGATTCCATTCCAAATCAAAAACAATATAATTTCTCATAATGTTACAAGTATAACATAGAATCTTCTGATTGTAAATTTCAGATTCCTCCCATATTGCCAGACATTCACACATTTTGCGATTTTTCTTGTGTTTCTTTTAGGGAAAGTTTATACTAAAATTAGAAAATTTGATTGGGAGGTACGTTTTATGAACCCGATTACCATTGCTCATCTGAGCGATATCCACTACGCACCGAACGAAATCAGCGAAGTGGCAAATATGTTGAGAGATAAGAATATTTATGTAGAAAACCTGCTCCCGCAGTGTCTGGAACATCTGAAAACCGTAAATCCGGATATCATTTTAATTACCGGAGATTTGACTCATGAAAGTGAAGCAGACGATTTCCGTTATGTAAAACAAGTATTGGATGAATACATGCCTGAAACTCCGGTTCTATGCACCATCGGAAATCATGATATCCGCCATGCATTCCGTACAGGTTTTTTAAATATTCCGGAACAGGACGCTAACGATGAGCCATATTATGATTCCGTGATCGTGAATAATTATCAGTTTGTAAGTTTAGACAGTTCCTATGTGAAACGCCTGGAAGGTATTTTTACCGATGAGGCGATGGATTATCTGGAAGCAAAATTAGAAAATCCAAATGTAAAAGGAACCTTTATTCTCATGCATCATCC